>JBCCSJ010000065.1:0-20684 GCA_039200505.1 Planctomycetota bacterium
CCCGAATCATGACTAAAGACTGCACGCATTGACCATCACATTGCCGCAGTGCCGCCACCAATTCAGATGCAGAATCCTCGTCCCACGAATGTAGCCATTGCTCAAATTGATCGATAACGATGAACAACTTTTCAGGCTTTCCCGCCGTCCGCCGAATTTCGGTAATCGATTCGGCTAACGATAGACCGACCAGATCTTTGCGGAATCGCCCGATCGCGTCCAACAAACGGGCTTCCGTAGTTTCCGACGTCGCTTCAACATAAATCGAATGGACGTTACCACTAAGACGCGGCAACAATCCAGCTTTCACCAACGAAGATTTTCCGCATCCAGATGGTCCGTAAAGCAAACCCACTGAAAATGGATGTTCGGTGGGACCGTCGACACGAGAAAGCCAAAATCGAAGGCTATCTGGCACACCAAACCGATCTCGCGGACCGGGCAACAACTGCAAAAAGAAGTCAGCGTCATCGGCATCAAAAGATCGAAGTCCTTTGGGCACGACCGGTGCATTCCGGTTGCTCGCACCCCAACTGGATCTTGAATTTTGGGCAATTTCGGTGGAATTAGACTGAAGCTTTTCATTCATCGAAACGAATGGGATCGTCGACGACGGAACAAGGCTAGAACTTTCTTCGATGAATGCTTCCAATTCTTCAGCCAGATCGAGTGCCGTGCTATAGCGTTCCGAAGCTCTTCGCGCGAGTGCTTTCAGGCAAATTCTATCCATCGCACGGGGGATCGAATCGTCAAGTTGTCGAGGAGGTCGAATCTCACCATTTCTAATTTGGTGCAGCAATTCGTTCTGCGACTCAGATCGGTAAGGTCGTTGGCCTGTAAGCGCCTCAAACAAGATCACGCCAAGGCTGTAAACGTCGCTACGAGCATCCACCCTGTGCCCTTCGCCTCGGGCTTGCTCGGGACTCATCCATGCTGGAGTTCCTACGAAATCCGATCCTTTTCCAAAATCAACATCTTTCATGGCCAAACCGAAATCCATCAAATACGGCTTGCCTTTTTGGTCGATCAGGATGTTACCCGGCTTGATATCACGGTGCACCAAACCCCTGCGGTGAGCATGATGGGCCGCTCTGGCAATCACGGCGACCAGTTCTGCGGCCTCGGTAGGTTGGATGGCTGATCGAAATCGTTCCGTTAAGTCACATCCGTTGATATATTGAGACACGAGATAACATCGGCCATCTTCGGTGTATCCAATATCAAACACCGGCACGATCGATTCATGATCCAACGCTGCCACAGTTTGGGCTTCTGCAAGAAAGGCATCAACACCACCGGCCCATTGAACTCGGGCGTCCGATGGAATCTTGATCGCAACATCTCGCTTTAATTGCGGATCATTTGCAAGGTAAACAATTCCAAACGTACCCCGTCCAAGCTCCCGTTGGATCCGATATCGACCGACTTTCGTTGGCGAAGCGATCGTCCGGTCCGTTTGATGATTCGGAACCTGAGCCTCTTTTGATGTCGAAATATCACCTAGCTCATCTCTGATTTGCCGAACACCATCGGCCGATAACAAACCATCGAATCTAGCAATAAAAGCAGCCCCATCGATCGACTGACCTTGTTCTTCCAGGTAACCAAGTTCTTCCAGAATCAAAATGATGCGTGCTGATTCATCCGTTATGTCAGCAATGCGGATATAGTCTTCCACCTCCAGCGGATCACTCCGATGCCAACGGTGGAACTGATCAGCCAAAACGATTTCCAGTCGCTCGTGGGAGGCAGGCTTGGTTTTTTGAAGGAATACAACAAGATCAGGAATCGAGGAAGATTCCCACAACTCCTGAAATTTTATTAAGTTTTCGTTTTGACCCGACTCGATCATCGCTTACGGTAACCATGGGTGACGCCATTACCTAATCATAGCTGATTTTGCTTCCAATTGCCGAATCTACGTTCAACTTATGTGGCACTCCATTGTATCAGTCTATTGAAAAAGGAAGCTTGAAAGCAGCATGGGGATTTCAATCAAAACCAGCAGTTTTTAAGCTCGTCAAGGAACAGATAATTGACCATGGTCCCTAAGACCTTTTGGCTCCGTTTTATATCGGGTCGACGATTTGTTTAACAGCAGCGACGGTTGCTCCAGCAGATGCAAATAGAGGGAACCAATATCCAAGCCATGTTGAAGAACAACGAGCGTCCGAATATGCCGAAAGATCAGGGAATCCTACAAAGAAAAGCAGCAACATCAGCAGCGTCGTCAGTGCAGCACATCCGATACTGGACAGAATTAACCACCCGCCTCTGAGCTTGTTAAGAACTGACGCCATCAACAGCCCGATTCCTGCGAGAGCCGAAAGCCAGGCAAGCTTCCCCCAAACCGACGACGTGAATGCAGAATACGACCACGAATTCAACATCGCTTCGGCGTCTCGTTGAGCCTGAGCGGTCGTTTCCGAGACCGCAACGTCTGGAGTCGAAACCGAAAAGGAAGCCATGTCAAAGATCAGCGTACTGACAACGACCGCCGCCAAGCAGCCGAAATAGATGAACTGATTCCGATTCATCCTTTGCATTGCTGAAACTGCCTGATTGGCGGTTTCGCGAGCTTGTTGTGCCGCCTGCCGGGCTGCTTCCGAATCTTGCCTGACATTTTCTGCCTCTTTTGTTGACATGAGATCAATCTCCATTGGGTTGGTTGCTTCGTTGCAACTGTGAATGGAGATTGGAGACGAATTTGGACAGACAAAATAAAAAAGTTGTTAATGTCGAATTTCGCTTCGCGAAAGTTGGGTGAGAGGTATTTTCGCGGAGCGATAGGCGGCCATCCTATGTACCAGATAATCAAAATCCACTTGCCGTCAAAACTTCTTTTTTCTTTCCATCCGCAATCTTCATCGTGCCCACTGTTAACCCTGGCAACGTTTTAAAGTGACAACGCGGTAATCGTCAAAGCTTGATAAAAGAAGCCTCGTCTGGTCATTGGATTTCGATGAATCTGATACGGGACGCACTCTCCAGGACGGCGATGACCGAGCGTGGTGACGCAGCAACTCGGAGATCTTTGCCCGACTTTGAAAGGAAGAATCAAAGCACTTCCAAAGAAATGAGCCCCTGAAAACAGATTCTGAAATCGAACTTCGTTTCCGTAACGTTCCAGATTCAGCTCTTCAAAATAGAGCGGTTTGTGCTGAAATGCATGAGCCGTCCAACTGGCATGATGAGCTTGAAACGGCAGCCCTGACAACTCCGAATAATTCCGAACCGATAGGTTGGGCCGAAATAGCGGCGTGCTTGTTTCGATCGTGCCGCTGGGATCTTTTTGCTCAAGATCAAAAAACGGGTTAAGGCTAATGGGTGATCGAACGTCGGCAACCGTTTGAAATTCGCTTTCACGGATCAGGTCGTCGTCAGATTCAGCAGCCATAATTGGAAGATCCGTGACTCCTCGGGTTAAAGGATCACTGTCCGATGGAATTTGCTTGCCTTGAACGACACCTTCGGGAGTAAGGGTGACTGAGTCTTGATTTGAAAAATCCTGTCGCTGCAGTGGTTTTTTACGGCGATTCAAGTTCAAGGAACTGGAAACAAGTTGAGACGAAATTCGCCGATCTTGTTCCGCACCTACACCCGCGTCTGCGAACTTCGAAGGGCGGCTTGCCAAAAACTGATCTGGATTCTTGAAGCTGAACTTTCGACCATTCAAAAATCGATTCGGCTTAGCAAACGAAATTTCAGACAGTTTTTTTAGATCCAGTTTGTTTTGGTTGAACTTCTCGGCCATGTTCGAATCGACATCGGGGCTATTGAGTGCCAACAAAGAATCGGAAGATGCGGATCGAAATCCGGAAGAATTTTGATTGTTCAAAATGGAATACTGTCGTTCATCTGCCGAGGTTGACATCGCGTATCGGCGACTGCTCCCAGACATTTTGACTCGGGGCATTTTAGGATGGCTTACTTTGAGTGGTTTTTGAGTCAGATTGGTTCTGGGAGCCTTTAAGGTTTGGGGCTTTGGGGAACGGCTGGCTCCCAATTGCGTTCTTGGAATGGAGCCGTGCGAAACGTTGGATTGAAAAGCTTGGGCTTGTGTTGTTCGAGGCTGGGTTGAAACCGATGGGCCAAATTCTTGACCTACGCGTTTTTCCGGCTGCGGAGGGGCAGAGTAATCGGATTCCCCCATCTCGGTCGAAGCAGCTTGTTTGTTTTTGGAATTCATAACGCGAGGTAAAACCAATTTTTCGACATCCGATGCCCTGGATGCGGTTGGCATGGATTCTTGATGGCTTGCGGCGAGCGAACTCTTTCGGTGTCGAATTCTTGATGAACCCGAGCGATCTAATTCCTGAGCGTATCCATTAATCGTGCAGAATTCAAAGACCAGGATCATCAAGCAGGAAAGTGTACTCATCGTTCGCATTTCGAAATCCATCCTGCGATCTAACGACCAACCAAAAAGTGCGCATCTTCCAGACAGCCGAAACAAGGCTCCCGACATCGCCATAGTTCGACACATCTAATCGATTTAGCCAAAATTCGTGGAATTAATCTTAACCCTTGCCCAGTCGTTAGACTCGGGTGCATCGTTGACGTGGTGGATCGGGATCGCAATCGCTTAATTTCATGTCCAACCGTCTCGCGGCCCGCTACGGTTGATGCGACAAGAACCGAACAGATTGCCAAATAGGCTCATACCACGGACCAGATTCTTTAACCTCAGAATCCACAATGCGCAGTTTCAATGCGCAGTTTCAGGTGCCATTTGATCGGGAAAACAGACCCTTTGGACTGATTTAATCGTTAGAACCGACAGCCTCTGACAGAAAAAGAACCAACGTTTGGCGCTGGGGGAGATCAAGACAGCGTTCGGATTCCATATTTCAGGGCGTTTTGGTTTACAAAGCAAAGTTTAAATATGGTCCTCAAGAAAACGTCAAATTCGGTTCAATGGCTACTCGCCGGGAAAAGCAATCAAGTTGCATGGCTGGGCGATGTTTCCGTTTCCAGCAGTCCATTCAGTATCGGACGACGGAAGGACGCCGACCTGCCCATCAATGATCCGCTAATATCCGGTTCCCATGCCTACTTTCTCGAAAAAGGTCGAAAACTATTCATCCAGGACGAAGGTTCTCGCAACGGTACGTTCGTCAACGGAGAAAGAATTGATTCCGAAACTGAAGTTCGTCCCGGCGATCTGATTCAATTTGCCAATTCCGTTTTTTGTCTGGTTCTTGATGAAGAACTTGATGACCAAAGGTTTAGCGAAACGATGGTGACGGCCAAAGTGCAGGACGCCCAGAATATCATCGATCTTGAAAATTTGATTAGCCTTCAAGAATTTGAAGTCCATCTTCAATCTATCGTTGACCTGATGAACTACCAAACGATCGGTTTTGAAGGACTGGTGCGAACCAAGTTATTCAAATCACCTCTGGAGTTGTTTTCAACTGCTGAGGAAATTCGACAAGAGATAGAACTGAGCGAAGTTATCCGGCGTAAAGCCGCCATCGATTATCTGGCAATCAAAGACTTGATTAACTCAGACGGCAAAAAGCTTTTTTTAAATACTCACCCCAACGAAGTCCATGACATTTATCGTTTGATTCGATCGATGGAAGAGTTACGAAATGAGTTTGGCGAGCTCGATTTCGTCCTTGAGATTCACGAGTCAGCAGTTACTGACATGAAGAACATGGCTGAATTGTGTAATGAATTAAGTCAATTGGATATCGAAATCGCCTACGATGATTTTGGAGCGGGACAGGCTCGATTTATCGAATTGATCGAAGACCCGCCGGCTTACCTAAAATTTGATATTCGGCTTGTGCGTAACATCCATCAAGCATCAGCACGTCGAAAAAAGGCGATTGAGCAACTGGTAAAAATGGTCAGTAGCCTCGATGTTAACTGCATCGCCGAAGGGATCGAGCTGAAAGATGACGCTGCAATCTGCCAAGATTTCGGATTCGATCTCGCCCAAGGTTACTTTTTTTCGCGACCATCGGCCATGGAAGATTGGGTTTAGTGCGGTCACCGATTGAACGGCCAGCTTACGGGCAAGTTCGCGCGAGCAACGATTTGAATAGAAATAAAGTAGCTACGCTCGCCAGAGCGTGGAACAAACCGAAGTGTAAAGTAGCTACGCTCGCCAGAGCGTGGAGCAAACCAAATTGTAAAGTAGCTACGCTCGCCAGAGCGTGGAATAAACCAAATTGTAAAGTAGCGTAGAGCAAATCGGAATCAGGTGCCTCTTATCAACGAAAAAGACCATCTACTACGTTTGGTGATGCAAATTGGATCAACAGAAACTTTTGCAAATCTATTATACAAATCCACCTTCTGGTGACGGTAGCTACACGCGAGCAACGATTTGAAAAAGAATAAAGTAGCTACGCTCGCCAGAGCGTGGAACAAGCCAAATTGTAAAATAGCCTGGAGCAAATCGGAATCAGGTGCCTCTTATCAACGAAAAAGACCATCTACCACTTTTAGAACCTCCGGCCTGATTCCGGCATCTACTTGGCTCAAATCAGAATCGGCTATCGCAATTTGATTCGAAATAAACCAAATTTTTTGGGCCCTTCACTTTTCGGAGCGACTGCGGCAGTGATGTATAAAAATCGGTTCTCAAAATCAATCGCACAGTTAGTCGGTGTGTCGGGGACGCGAATCAATGCCAGCTGTTCTCCCTGGGGCCCAAAAACATAAACTCCGGCAAGCTCCCCTTTGCCGGCGGTGGCAAAAATCCTTCCTTGTTTGTCCAAGGCCATACCGTCAACACCTCTTCCTTCTCCAAAATCGTAAATCTCTTTTCGATTTGTAAAAGTGCCATCTTTCTCGATGTCAAAACGGAATAGTTTTCGGGCACCACCTGGAGCATTGTTGTTGTCGGCGACATAGGCATATTTTTCGTCTGCTGTAATCGCAATCCCATTGGGACGTTCTACGTTTCGGGTAGCCAGCCGTGCGTTATTCTTTTCAACAACGAAGACACCTTCGAAATCAAGTTCCCGACCGGATTGATCGCCATAACGAGGGTCCGTAAAGTAAATCCGTCCGGAATTTCCGATCGCGACGTCGTTGGGGCTATTCAATTTTTTCCCTTCAAATTGATCCACGATCGTGGTAGTGACATCGTTGAATGTCGCACTGATTCGGCGACCACCTTCCTGATTCCCTTCACAATTAATGATCACTGGAGCCGCTGTAAAGTCAGCCATGTATTTCAAAGCCAGACCATTGGTGGCATGGGTTTCTTCGCGGAAAACCGTGGTCTGCATTGATTCGGCCGACCACTTCATGATTCGATTCCGTCGGATGTCGCTAAAAAGGACGGAACCGTCTACCAACACTACTGGACCTTCGGTGAACTTCCCTTCTCCCCAAATCAGTTCTAACTTGGCCCCGGAAGAAACGATTTCATTCTGTTGAGTTGCCCGAAAGTCTGGGTCAGTGGTTTGAGAACTAGGGTGAAAAATAGAACTTGTCGGATTCAGGTCGACAGACTTTTCTTCCGCCGGCAAACCACAGGTTGAAAAACAGAATAGGAAGATCAAAAGATTGAGGCCCATCGTAAGTATTCCTTTCTATTGTTTTCAAAATTCCTTCACCCGCAAGTTTTTAAACCGAATGACTCCCTGTTTCCCTTTGTGGACTTGAAGTGCAAAAAATCCTTGGGCATAAGATCCATCATCAACGTGATGTCCGCATGGAACACCATTGAGCCACGTTTTCATGACATTGCCTTGAGCTGAAATGGTGATGCGATTCCAGTCATCACTCTTTTGAGCTTTGCGAGCTTCGCTGTGAGCCGTCAACCACAACGGGTAAAAATAACCGCCGCAGCTTTGACCATAAATCCCACCTGACCATCCCCGGCCTTTGCCAATTTCTTCCAATTCAGCCTGGGGTCCGTAGACAACAGTGGTGTCGTTTTTGCCCGGTTTGGTTTTAGAACGAAACTGTACCCCGGTGTTGCCATTGACTTCCCATTTCACATCACAAGTAAAAACGAAGTCTTTAAAGTCGTTTCGGTCAGTGCAAAGGTAAGTACTATTCGACTTGGGAACGCAGGTCCCAATAATGCAGCCATCTTTGACTTCAAACTTGCACGTTCCTCCTTTGGCAGTCCAACCTTCCAGATCCTTACCGTTAAACAAGGAAACGAATCCGTCCTCCAAATCTGGTTCGTCATCAGTATTGAGCAAGGTTTTGTCGAGCTCAGGGATGTTCGCCTGAGTTTTGTACTTCTCGAACCATGCTTTTTGAGACGGATCGATTTTGTTGTCGGATGCCGATTCCTGATGGCCTGAAAACAATGCAAAACAACTGGTCATGCAAACAGCCAGCCAAGGTGCGGACCACGGTGACAACTGGGATTGGAGGATGGACGGCATAGTAGATCTTTCAGCGGTCAAAGGCGAAACGAAACTTCGCCGATCTTACTTTCAAAAGGAATCTAGATCAAACAGATAACGCAAAAGAGCAAATCAATGTTGCATCCACCCAAATAAAGTAAATCAGGCAGTAGATGGCACTTTGAATAACTTAATTTTCGTCATCGAAACGCCTGAAGGCTGACGGTTCACCAACAATTAACTCCCACGACCGCACCACCAGCATCGTGGTCCCTTCGATCGCACGAACGGGATCGGCATCAGAGATCGACTTGCTCTAAGTTCTGACTTAACCAAAATAGAAGGTTAATGATTTCTCGAAAGCTTGACAGCTTATTCTTGGCTCAGACCCTCACCCTGATCTGTGAATTGATAATGGCAACCTATCTTTTTAACACCCTACGACCCAACCGGTTGTTCGCTCTGACTTGGGTACTTTTATGTCCGATGGCATTGCTCGGCCAGGAGTCGAAGTCCAAAAATCTAAACCCTCGGCTTCCCAATGGTTGGCAGGTTCATGACATGAATCGACCTATGCCGAAAGTGATTCAGCCGGGACAATACCACGTGACGGCACCTTCGGATGCCATCATCCTGTTTGATGGTTCGGGTTTCGATCATTGGGAGGCTTCTAATCGAAAATTGTCGCCCGACGGTAAAATCCCGTGGAAAATTACCGACGGTTTTATGGAGGTGGCGGGCAAGGGAAGCATTCGAACCCGAGAAAAATTTGGCGACATTCAATTGCACCTTGAATGGGCCACTCCCAATCCAGTCACACATGAGGTGGCTCAGAGACGGGGTAACAGTGGAATCCACTTAATGGGTCGTTACGAGATACAAATCATGGATGGTTTTGAAAACACGGCCTACCCTGACGGAATGATGGGAGCGGTTTACGGTCAAACGCCCGCAATGGTCAATGCATCGCGAACGCCAGGCCAGTGGCAAAGCTACGATATTATTTTTACAGCCCCTGAATTTTCAAATGGCCAATTGATCACCAAGGGGCGTGTCACCGTTCTCCATAACGGAGTGTTAGTCCAAAACAATACTGAGATTTTGGGAACGACAATGCACAACAAACTTCCGGTCGTCAAACCGCACGGACCTGAGGCTCCCTTGAGTCTTCAAAACCATGGCGAACCTGTACGGTTTCGAAATATTTGGGTTCGAAGACTCGATGCAACCAACACTCAATCGCGACAGCAAGTCGAATCCAACACCGACCAAGAAACATTAAGCCAGGGTCAGTAAAAATGAAGCACAATCCACACTCTCCCAAATCACACTTTCAAAAAACGCACGCTCAAACCATGCACGCTCAAAAAACGCGGTCGAGTCGTCGTGATTTTATCCAAAAAACAATCGTTGCCTCATCAGCCTTTTTCACCATGGCATCGGCAAAAAAATTATTAGGAAGGTCTCCAATTGAGCGACCAAAATTCGCTCTCATTGGTGTCGGAGGCAATGGAACCCGAACGGCTCCAGTTGGCCAGACGTTTGCTGATTTGGTCGCCTTGTGTGATGTGGATCAGAAACATCTGCAGGCGGGAAATCAGTTGCTTTGTCAGGGCAAAGCAAGTCTTTATTCAGACTATCGCGATGTACTGGCTCGCCCTGACATCGACGTCGTACAGATTTCGACTCCTGACCATTGGCATACTAAAATCCTGATCGAAGCTATGAAAGCGGGTAAGGATGCTTATTGCGAAAAACCGCTAACGCTGACAATCGACGAAGGCAAACTGATCCGCAAAGTTCAGCAGCAAACCGGGCAAGTGGTTCAGGTGGGGACCCAGCAACGCAGCAGTTTCAATCTATTTAACAAGGCATTGGCCGTTATTGCGGATGGCCGGCTGGGAAGGCTTAAAAAGCTGACCGTCGGAATCGACTCGGGAGGTTGGAGCCCTGAGATTCCAGTTGCCGAAGTACCCGAAGGACTCGATTGGGACCGATGGTTGGGACCGGCTGAAAAGGTAGATTATCGCTACCTTCACAACCCCAAGAAAAAAGAGGGATTTGGATTTTCGAATAACCATCGTAACTTTCGGTGGTGGTACCGGTTTTCTGGGGGAAAGCTCACCGATTGGGGAGCCCATCATGTTGATATTGCCATGTTGGGGATCGCAGCCGCAGGGCAAAACAATGATCCAGTTTCGGTCGAAGGTAAAGCAAAGCATGCAGTCGAGTTTAAGGATGGTGTTCCCGTGCAAACGGACCGCTACTCGACGGCTCAAAAGTTTCATTTGATCGTCAGGTTTGCAGATAGCAACTTAGAAATGCATATTCGAAACGACGTCGACAATGGAATCCTATTCGAAGGTGAGGGTGGTCGCATTTTCGTCAACCGGGGAAAACTGGTTGGCAAACCGATTGAACAAATGAACGGCGGCAAGCCTTTGCCCAAAAATGCGATCGGTAAAATTTATCGAGGAATGCCGATGGAGGGTAACGACCGACCTGCTCACTGGGCCAACTTCATGCATGCCATCGACCAGCGGATCCTCCCAATTTCGGATGTTCATTCGCATATGAAAATGTTGAATGTATGTCACCTGGCCGGCATCTGTTGTCGGCTGGGTCGCAAGATTCGATGGGACCCAAAAACGGAAACGATTGTCGGCGACAAATTGGCTGCATCAATGATGCAACGTCCCTACCGGGAAGGCTATCAGATCGAATTGTGATTCGGGATGGAGTTCGAGGATTGATCGCCGTGAAATGACAGTTACGAAAAACTGTTGCCCCGAGAATCGTTACTCGGAAACGGTTACAAACGTCAGCAATGGAAAGAGGTTAAACATCGACAGAGATTGAAGGCTGTTAGCAGTTTGTACTGCGAAGATTGATTGCCCCGAAAGAAGAGATTGAAGGTTTAAGAGATTGAAGGTTCAAGAGATAGAGTAATACTTTCAAGTAACCCACCAATCGCTCCGTACTGACGTTGAGAAAGATTCATTTTCGAGCGATCGAAACGGATCGACTTTTGAACCGACTGCAGCGTTCGACAGATTTTCAAAATTCGTGGAATAAGCGACTGTGTCAGGTTGCTGCGTGCAACAGATTTCGAGTTTTCATGGGTCCAGATTTCTTGCGGAAATCATTTGTGGAGTTACGGAATCAATAACCTGAAATTGGTTGAAATCTTTGCAAAAACGCGGGGAAACCGCCAAAATTCATGAACCAAAATCCCTTGAAAAGGTCATTAACAGACCTTGCCCGTTTTCCGGACTTTCAATAAACTCTGAGTTTCCGTGATCGGAAAATTGAGGATCCCCTGTAGCTCAGTTGGTAGAGCAACGGACTGTTAATCCGTTTGTCGTTGGTTCGAGTCCAACCGGGGGAGCTTGTTGACAGTCAATCGGCCAATGTAACTTTTTGTTTGCATTGGCCTTTTTTTCTTGAAGTCGGCTAGGGGTGTCTAACTTCTTTTACACGAACGACACGTTACTCAACACTTATGCAGCGACGAAACCAGTGATCTAAAGCCTTTGCATTCTTGCTGCTGACATTTAAGGTCTGGATCTCGCTTCCAACAACTCACCAGGCTGATGGCTGTCACTATCCTCGATAAAAAGCTTGAATATCGTGTAGATCGGATGAGCAAACTGGCGGCCGAGCCCCGCATCGGTTGTGCGTTGCGGCTCCGCTACATGTCTGTTGGTATCGTCGAGCAGAAACCGGTGATAAAAACGAAGACGCTTTGCAAGATCTGGCGACGACGGCGGTAAGCTTGCTGGTTGGTGTCGAAAATGAAAGGGATTAGCTAAACATGGGGCGCAAACGAAAATTAACGGCCGCTGAAAAAGCAGCCAAGAAAGAACGAAAGAAGAAGTACAAGTGGATTTTCATCAACGGGAAGCAGGTGCGTGAAAAACGAGAACCTACCATTGATGGAATTCCTGTTGACGAATTTATTCGCGAAAATGCTGATCCAATATGGCTACATCAAAACGAAATGTGGCATCTGATCGAGTGACCGATGCCCGTCGGTAAAAGCTACCGGAAACCTTCTTGGCAAAGCACTGCCAGGACATCGTTGACCTTGATTGCAGTTTTGTAGCGGAACACAGACCCCGCCTGCTCGTCGCTTGACCAGTTAATGGAATCCGATACGGCAAGCATGATGCGATGGGAGGCAAAGGTAGCGATTGTTTTCTGCTTTTCTTCCAGATATTCAGGTGTCCAGAATCCGATGACTTCCAAAACCGCTTTGCGTCCGTCTTCGTGTACGAATAAGAAATCTGGTACAAAGACCTTCTGGTTCTGGTAAAGCACCACGCCTTCCCGATAAAGACGCCATCCCTCGCGAGGTCCTTCTCCCCAATTGTCTGCAAAGCTTTCTTCCAGCCTGGAATCGAATAGTTCGGCAGGAGCCACGTTTGAAGTCAAACCGTCCATAGTCCGCCAGCGTCTTTCCTTTGACTGAATCAATTTCCAAGTTCATAAACCGTTGGACCGATCAGTCTTTCAAGATCTTTGTGTTTCCCGTCTAACCGATAAGGGGTCGCAGAAAGTACCTAAAGGCTTGGTTTTGGAAGGCTTTCATCAGGGACTAAAGAGGTTTGGCCCAAGTCAGCGTAAGCCAGCGTAAGCCAGAGAAATATTGGCTTAACCCTCCGGTCACCATACAATGAGCTAATGAGTACTGCGAGACAACGTCAACCAATTCCTATCGAAGATTATCTTGAAGGAGAGACGTCCGCAAAGCATCGGCACGAGTATGTGTTCGGTGAGGTTTACGCGATGGTGGGTTCGACGATCGCCCACAGTCGCATCACTATGAACGTAAGTTTGTCATTGGGCAACCAACTTGCCAAGAATCCTTGTGAAGTCTTCGGCCCTGACGCCAAGATCAAGATCACTTCCAAACGGGGTGTTCGATTCTTTTACCCGGATGTTTCGATTGTCTGCGATTCGAACCCGGATAAAGAGTTGTTTCAGGAAAGCCCAAAAGTCGTCATCGAAGTCCTTTCCAAATCGACGCGCCGCCAGGATCTTGGTGACAAGAAAGATGGTTATCTCGAATTACCGTCGCTCGACACCTACATCTGCCTTGAACAGTCAAAGCAACTTGCAATCGTATTTCAGCGAACTGCATTGGGCACTTTCGAGGAACTTGAGTACGAAGGGAAAGATGCCTTTGTTTTACTTCCATCGATCGACTGCACTCTGTCGCTGACGGATGCCTATCGAAATGTAGAACTGGTCGAAGAAAAAGACGACCACGAGATTGGCTAGAATTGTCGCTATCGAGATCAGAGCCCTCGATTGTTGTCGATCCCAAAAGTCTGTTCAACTGGATTGAAGAAGCCGCAAAGTTCAAGCCTTAATTGCGTCCTGGTGACAGGATGAGTCAGTTCATTAACGCACCAAGAAAGTAGCATAGGCCCCCTGCCTGTGTCGCCCTGTGTACGGAGAGCCCTCCCGCAAACCGCTTGAGTACTTTCAAAGTTAATCGAGCAGTTCGATACTATCAGGAAAAGAGGTCACTTAATTTCAAAGGCATCATCGACTTCGAGCGTCCAATCCTTGCATACTTCGTCAGCGGCGAAAATTTCTCCCGATTCGAACGTCTCGATAGAGGACCCTTTGCGATAAGACTTAAGACTCAGATTCTGTGGGTCAGCAACAAGGACAATCTTTGTACCAGCATTCAACCATTGCTTGGCTTTAGCTTCTACTTCTGAGAAACGGTCGTTAGGAGAGATTACTTCAATGACAAGGTCGGGCGCAAGCGGCAGATAACCGCGCGTCGGATGGACCGTTGACAATCGCTCGTGGCTAACAAAACACGTGTCAGGGGCTCGAACGGTGTCGGGCGAAGTCGAGATTAAAAACCCGGTCTCAGCAGCATACACTTTTCCGAGATCGCCATCGTAGACGTGTCGAGTGAGCAAAAAAGTAATGCGGGCAGTGATATCTCCATGTTCACTTCCTGCGGGCGACATCATCTTCAAAACTCCGTTTACCAGTTCATAACGGTTACCATCTGAAGGCATCGCAAACAATTCGTCGGCAGCGGTTATCGATTGGCGAGTGTCCGTGGCCATGGCTTTGTCATTTCTTGTGCTCGAAACTCCTTCGCCAATTATAGCAAGTCAGGATTTGGAAACATCCTTTTACTTTTGCCTCCATTTTGCCTCCGTAGAGTTCGTGTTGCCTCGGTTTAATAGTGTTCAAAATGCAAGGCTTACGATTCATGCGAGGTCAAAACAGTGACGGAGCATAGGCGGCTCACACCGGCCCAAGCCCAAGCGGCTGATATTGCGGAAACAGGATTAACGTTTTGGGCCCCTCGTGTTAACGCTCCGATTAGCCGCTGGCCGTTAGTTAGAGTTAGGCCCGGTTGTTTCATGCGGACGACGTCTAGAAACTGAGGCTAACGGTTAGGTCTACCCACACTTTTTTGGAGAAGTTACAAACGCATGTGGCATGCATACAAAACGTATGACTATTTTTTTTCAATTGGAGTTGTAGATTTACTTTCTGCCCCAAAATGACTCCATATCGCGATGCAGCGGTGATACAAATCTCACTTGAATTCCATTGTCGTTCGCTTTCCACGGAGCTTCAGACAGCAGATCAACTTCAAACAAACAATGGAGTTAGAAATAAGACAGAGGGCAATCATTGTCTTGATTGCTAGGTTAGTCTTTGGTTTGTTATTCACGTCGACTACGTCTTTATCATCAATTGTCGATAAAAGATCCAAAGGATGTCGAATTTTTGCATTGAATTTTTCCGTTGGGTGGATGCTGAGGTTTATCAGGTTCAGGTCAATTTCAGCGATGCCATTCTTACTTCTGTACTTCCCGATTCGGATTCCCCATCTAGGCTGAAACTGCATAATGAGGCGGTGATTCTTACACGTCGCGAGAGTTGTCGGGAATAAAATGTCGCTTAGCAAAGCCCTGAAACCACTGTTTAAATCGGGAGATCGAAACCGAGGCGCGAGCTACTATCATAATGGCTCAGTTTATTCGATGAAAATTCGAGATGGATTTCTGATCGCAGAGATTGAAGGGTCGTATAGGAGTTACGAAGTTACCGTTGATGTTGAAGATTACGAAAACCGGGAAGCCATTTCCTGCACATGTCCACGCTTCAATGACGGCCACTTTTGCAAACACATTTGGGCCGCGATCTTGAAGTACGAGGCCGTGTTCGGTAGCAAAAATTCAAACATGGGAACGGTACCTGACTCTCAAGTAAGACTACGCAAGAAAAAAGTGACCAAGAAGCACTCTACGAAAAAGCCTTCTGCCCCAAAGTGGAGATCACTCCTTCAAAACATATCTTCAGCAACGCATCGACCAAGTAACACAGCGGCAAGCCCGTTCCGAAAGACAACACCCAAACAGATTGAGATTCACTATGTTGTCGACGCGGCGTCGGGCTCCCATTTTGGACCGCAGAAACTTCCACTAAGAATTTTTCGACGCGAGCGAAAAGTTAATGGTGAATGGGGCAAGCTGAGTGCCTACAGTCTTTCACATAACTCGGCAAGTGAATTAACCGATCCGATTGACCGGCAGATCGCAGGTTTGTTGATGGGAGCCGATCGTAGCTATTCCAATCAATACACCTACGGTGCTGCTCGTTCTAGTTTTTCTGAATTCGAAATTTCGCCCAACTGGCCTAGCGAGTTATGCAAATTGTTTGTTAGCAGTGGTCGGTTGAAATGGACTCTTGGGATGAATGTGCCGCTGGAGGAATTCCGGCCGATTCAGAGAATGGAATTTGTCGATGCCGCTGAGATAAAGCTTGAATTACGGGAACAGACTGAGCCCACGCAGACTGCCATCTTGGAAGCTTTGATCGAGCACAATGAACAGAAAATCGACGAAGCCGAAGTGGTCAAGCTGTCAGAACATGGAATCGCACTTTTGGTGGATCGTTTGATTTCGATTTCCAATCCAGAAGCCATTCCGATTTGGACTGCTCTCAAGAGTAATCCTGTGGTCACAATTGCAACAGAGGATCGCGATTCGTTCCTTAAGCAGATCGCTACAATTGACGGCTTGCCAGAAATTCGAATTCCTGACAGTTGGAAAGTCAAACAGTCTGACATCACTGAACCCCAAGGCGTGCTCAAGTTTTATAACTCTCGCTATTCCAATGAATTTTGTGGCGATGTTTATTTTGAGTACGGTGAATCGGTCGTTCCATCGAAGGGTCAAACAACGAAGATCTATGACGATGTCAACAACAGTTGGTTCGTTCGGAATCAAGCGGCCGAAGCTGAATTGATCCAACAGTTAGTGGAGTTTCCCATCACCGATACCTCGTTCGCCTACTACGAGGATCACGATTTTCGCATAAACAAAAAATACTTTTTGCCAATCGTAGATGAACTGGGGGAGAGTGGCTGGAAAATTCTACTTGAAGATAAACCAGTCAAAAAAGCCGGCGAATTCAACGTCTCAGTCGAATCAGGGCGGGACTGGTTCGACCTCGCGGTGAATGTGGAATTTGACGATCAGAGTATCGCAATGCCTGAGTTATTGCAGGCGATTGTCAAAAAAGACAACTTTGTCACGCTGGCCGATGGATCACAAGGTCGAATTCCCCCGGAGTTACTTGAAAAGTATTCCCGTCTGGCCGCCTTCGGTCAGATCAAAGACGACAAGGTTCGCTTTCGGCCAACGCAGGCGATGTTGCTCGATGCGATGTTGGATGCAAAGGAAGTCAAAGTTGACAAGAAGTTTCGGGCTTTTCGCAAGAAGCTCCAATCTTTTGACGGCGTGAAGCCCAAATCACCACCGCGCGGATTCAAGGGCGAACTCCGCAGCTACCAGCGAGACGGGCTGGGTTGGTTGCACTTTCTTCGAGAGTTCGGGCTTGGGGGATGCCTTGCTGACGATATGGGATTGGGAAAAACGGTGCAGGTTCTCTCGTTGCTGGAATCACGACGTATTAGAAAAGTCAATCTGGACGAATCGCAAGATACAAAAAAGAAAGCGAATTTGGAAAATAGAGCGGAGAAGAAGTCTGTTCTACTAGACGCCGCCGAACAGCTAAAAAGAAAACCTTCGATCGTGATTGTCCCCAAAAGCCTGATCTTCAACTGGGTCGAGGAAGCAGCAAAATTCACGCCGCGATTGCGGTTGCTCAATTACACTGGAACCAAACGACTGAATCACGTTCAGGTCGCGATAGACAGCGGTGGATTCGACGTTTTGTTGACTACCTACGGTACGATGCGACGGGACATTGAAGTTCTTTCACAACTTGAATTTGACTATGCGATTCTCGACGAGTCCCAAGCGATCAAAAACTCCAAGGCTCAGTGTGCTAAATCCAGCCGACTATTAAACGCCGATTATCGTTTGGCGATGACGGGGACGCCTATCGAAAATCATTTGGGCGAGTTGTGGTCGTTGTTTGAGTTTCTCAATCCGGGAATGCTTGGTAATTCGACTAACTTCGCCCGCCTGACTAACCAAAAGAAAAGCAACGAAGCGGAGCGTGAAGAGACCCTGGCCGCCCTCGCAAAAGCGATCGCTCCGTTTCTGTTACGCCGCACCAAAGAACAAGTTCTGACCGATCTGCCACCCAAAACTGAGCAGACACTTTACTGCGACATGTTGCCAGCTCAAAAGAAGTCTTATAAAGAGCTCAAAGAATACTATCGCGTCAAACTGGCCAAGAAGGTCGAAACCGTTGGCATTGGCAGATCCAAGATCCAGGTCCTCGAAGCTTTATTACGTTTACGACAAGTGGCTTGTGACCCGCGACTGCTGGATAAAAGCTCCAAGGCAGGAGCCAAGCTCGAACTATTGGGCCAACAGATTTCCGAAATCGCTTCTGAGGGACACAAGGTTTTAGTGTTCTCGAAATTCACTTCTTTTCTGTCACTTGTAAAACAGCAATTCGATGAAATTGGTATCGAGTACGAGTATCTTGACGGTCAGTCAACGAAACGTGCCCAAAGTGTCAAACGGTTCCAGGAAGACGCATCGGTTTCTGCGTTTTTAATCAGTATCAAGGCGGGCGGTCATGGTTTGAATTTGACCGCTGCTGACTACGTCTTTATTCTCGATCCGTGGTGGAATCCGGCTGTAGAGGCTCAAGCGATTGATCGAGCCCACCGCATGGGGCAAAAAAATTCGGTGATTGCCTATCGCATGATTTGCCGCGACACCGTCGAAGAAAAAATCCTAGCCTTGCAGGCGTCCAAACGCGACCTGGCCGACAAGATCATTCAATCCGATGAATCACTGATTCGATCCCTGACTGCCGAAGACCTACAAATCTTGTTTGCTTAGACTACTTGTTTGCTTAGACTGCAAAAGTAAGAGCGGTAATACTTTCGCGGATCGAAAGGCGCCATTGCTCAAATGTTGGATCTCTTTGCAACACATTTTAATTCGGTTAACGATCCTAAATTAGGCCAATTCCATTTGAATTTTTTCGATCAGTGCGGCTGTCATTTTGATCCCTTCCAACGGTTCAATTTCGTGCCCCTCGAATTCAATTCCGATGAAGCCTCGAAAACCAGCATCTTTGGCAATTTTCAACATTCTTCGGTAGTCGACATTCGTCTCGTTGCCCTGGTCGTCAAATGCCTTTGCCTTGGCACATAAAATTTTGGCCCAAGGCATCATTTCGGCGACTCCTTTGTAAGGGTCATAGTCCTTAAAATTCTGAAAGTCGGGTAACGTTCCGCAATTGGGCAAATTGACTTTCCTCATCACATCGGCCAACCACGCTCCGTTACTCGAATGTCCTCCGTGATTTTCCACCAAAATCCCGATACCGTATTCGGAAGCGACTTCGGTCAGAGCTTTAAGTCCGGCCACCGCATACTTTTTCTGTTCTTCCGCATCGCCCTTGTGACGGGTATCGACGCGGATGTATTGACCACCGAGAATTTGAGTTGCCGTTAGCCACCTTTTGTAGCCCTCGATAGCCTTTTGCCGGATTGCTGGATCTGGAGAATCGACTGCCGGCTTGCTTCGACAAAGCATCATCGTCGTGTTGGCTTCCAGATCGTCACAACGCTTTTTCAAGTCAACAAAAAATGCTTCGTTATACTTTTTGTCTTCGATATGACCGTTGAAAAATTCGAGTGATTTGATTCCCGTCCCTTCAACAACAGTCGCTGGATAATCCTCGATTTTCAGTTCGGAAGATCGCAATTGACGATTGAAGGAATACTGCTGAACTGCAAGTTTGAGCCAAGTTTTTTTTGGTTCCGATTCTTGGAATTTCCAACCTGACAAGGCTGAAGAAATGGCCGCCATTGTGCCAAGCTTAAGTAGTTCGCGTCGTTTCATAACGTTCTCCCGATAGATATTTTCACTTAGTACTCGCGAAATATTAACTTAACGGCTTGCTCACTGAATAACCCACCAAAATCAAATTATCAAAGTCGCAAGCCGGTAACATCATTAATGGCGAGTCGATAGTCTAATCGACGAGTTTGGCAATCGCGATCAGGCGGACCTGTTTTGTGTGGTGAAATGAATCCATGTTCCAGAATCGGTTTCGACCGAGTCAAAATCATAATTGAGACAGACGGTTCTGAATCAAGCCAACAGTTCGTGGCGAACTTCGGGGGCGTTGTCTGGGCCAATCCAACGCTGGTTGAGACCTTGAAATGGATAATGAAATCGGTGCGGGTCGAGACCCAAAATATGCAGCAATGTCGCCTGAAAATCTCTTACCGGCACCCCATTTTCTGCCACGCGATAACCCAGTTCGTCGGTCGATCCGTGGGTTCCCACTTTGACTCCGCCTCCCGCCATCCAGAGTGTAAAGCAGTCCGGATGATGATCGCGCCCCCAGAATTTCGATCCGTTTCTCGCCTCATTCATCGGCGTTCGTCCAAATTCCCCGCTCCAAATAACCAGCGTGTCGTCGAGCATACCCCGCTGCTTCAAATCCTTTAACAACGCCGCGACCGGCTGATCCATCTCGCGGCATTTGGTGATAAACTTATGCTCTAAATCGTCATGTTTTCCAGTCCCATGGATATCCCAACCCCAATCAAACAACTGGACGAATCGAACCCCCTGCTCTACCAGACGGCGAGCCAGCAGACAGTTGTTTGCAAAGGATGCCTGACCTGGCACGGCCTGATAAGATTCCAACGTCGCGGCCGACTCACGAGAGATGTCCATCACCTCGGGCACGGCGACTTGCATCCGATAGGCCAATTCATACTGTTGGATTCGCGTCAGCGTTTCGGGATCTCCAAACTGTTGAAGTTCCATCTGATTCAGTTCGTTCAGTGCATCCAGACTGGCCCGACGAACATCTCGAGACATTCCTTTCGGATTGTTGACATACAAAATCGGATCGCCGCCA
>JBCCSJ010000066.1:0-20675 GCA_039200505.1 Planctomycetota bacterium
ATCGGTTGAAATGATTCGCAACCATCCTTCACTGTTTTCAACGTCCCCCGGTACAAAAGCGAAATCCTGAGCTGAGGCCTCCTCGTCCAGTCGAAGATCTGCCGCTCGATCCGCTTCGTCAGGTCCATGACACTGGAAACACTTGTCGGCCAAAATGGGGCGGATGTCACGGTTGAAATCGATCTGTTCCTCTGCGCTGACTTGCAACGGTTCAATGAAAGTTAGTCCGAAGAACAACAGAGGAAGCGTGAGAAGTATTTTCATCGTGCGATGTACGGGGATCCAGTTCACTCAAAAATTAGCTTAAGGCTTTGATCGTCAAACTTATCGTCTTAATTATGTTCCAATATGCAAATTTTGTCTTGGAGAATCATCGCAGGAATTTGTAAAATCCTCGCATGCGTGCATCTCCAAACGGTCATTCCGAATTTCAGTTTCAATTTTTTGAACAACTCGGGACTCCACTCAACGTAATGGAATTGTTCGATTTTTTACCGGACGTTTACGTCTACGCGAAAGATATTCATGGTCAGTACGTCCGCGTGAACAAGGTGGTTTGTCGTGTTCTGGGAGTCGCTGATGAATCGAGCGTGATCGGATTGACCGATTTTGACTTCTTCCCGCCAGCCGTCGCTGCCCAATACGTCGACGAGGATCGCAGAGTGATAAGATCTAATCAACCGTTGACAGATCAAATTTGGCTCGTCCCCGATTCCAACGGAATTCCTCAAGTTTATACCTGCAACAAGATTCCGCTTTGCGATCGAGCAGGTCTGGTGATTGGAATTGCGGGCGTCAAACGCCCTTACAATCAGATGTTAAATTCGTCATCGGGACATGGCCGGCTGATGAAAGTCATCGAATTTGTTACCCGCCACTACCACAGCCCCATCACGGTCGCTGACCTGGCGGCAGAGGTCGAGTTATCCAACAGCCAACTTCACCGCGAATTTTCAAATCGGTTTGGCATTACTCCTAACGAGTACATCCGCGAAGTCCGAATCGGCGTCGCTCGTTATCTACTTGAATCCGAACCTGCTCCCGTCAGCCAGATCGCCAGTCGTTGCGGATTTTACGACCAAAGCCATTTCACCCGTAGCTTCAAAAACTCCACGGGCATGACTCCCGTTCAATATCGAAAACGTTTTTCCAACTCATGATTTCATTTTCGATACCGAAAAAAACAATCGACCCAAAGTAGAAAATCAACTTTCAGCTGGAAGGAACTCAACCATGGTCTACTGCCGAAATTATCTGCCAAGCTTGGCCTGCCTGTTGATGATCGCCTGTTTGCCCGACGAGCTTTCTGCCGCATTCGAAAACGATCGACCCAACGTCATTGTCTTTTTGTCGGACGACCAGGGTTACGGCGATTTTAGTTCGACCGGCAATCTAGATCTTCAAACACCCAATATCGATAGTTTGGCTCAAGATGGAGCCTTCTTTGAAAGTTTTTACGTTTGCCCGGTTTGCTCTCCAACGCGAGCCGAGTTTCTCACGGGGAGGTATTCAGCCCGATGCGGCGTTTATTCGACATCGGCAGGAGGAGAACGGCTGGATCTTGACGAATCAACGATCGCTCAAGCTTTTCAATCGGCAGGATACGCTACCGCTGCTTTTGGCAAATGGCACAACGGAATGCAGGGGCCATTTCACCCCAACGCTCGCGGCTTTGACGAATTCTATGGATTCTGCAGTGGTCACTGGGGCCATTATTTTAGCCCGATGCTGGAACGAAATGGAAACATCGTTCGCGGCAACGGATATTGCGTCGACGACTTCACCGATCATGCGATCCAGTTTATTGAAGATCATCAACGCGACCCATTTTTTGTCTATTTACCTTACAACACGCCACACTCACCGATGCAGGTTCCAGAACAGAATTGGAATCGTTTCAAAGACAAAACTCTGACCAGTCTTCCGCCGGACGCAACGAATGAAAAAAACAAAAGAAAAGGGAAGGGCATTCAACACTGTCGAGCCGCTTTGGCGATGTGCGAAAACATCGATCAAAACGTTGGCAGGATTCTTAACAAAATTGAAGACCTTCATTTAGTCCAAAACACGATCGTGCTTTACTTTTGTGATAACGGCCCCAACGGGCCTCGTTACAACGCGGGGTTGAAAGGTCGCAAAGGTTCCACTGACGAAGGCGGCGTTCGATCACCGTTATACCTGCGTTGGCCCGCCAGAGTGAAACCGGGTGCTCGATTTCATCAAGTTACTGGAGCGATCGACCTTTACCCAACGCTTGCTGAGATCTGCCAGGTCAAACCAACGCCGACCAAACCTTTCGACGGAATCTCGATGGCAGGATTACTGTTAGGAGATGAATCATCAGGTTTGGACGATCGTCATCTAATGACTTATTGGAAAGGCAAATCAAGTGTCCGCTGGAAGAACTATCGATTAGACCATCAACATAGACTGTTCAATTTGATTGACGATCCAGGTCAAACACAACCCATCGTAAACAAGACAAAAATCCGAAATCAATTGATTGGTTATGACGATGAATTTAGACAGACCGTCGTGCCGGAATTGGATCCCGACACCGTTCGCGTTTTTCCGATTGGTCACCCGGTGATGAATTTGACACAGCTACCTGCGCGAGATGGTGTGGCGACCGGGAAACTGAAACGGTCGAACCGTTTTCCTAACTGCTCTTACTTTTTAAATTGGGTCGATCGAAATGACTCGATTCAATGGCCCGTTGAAATCGTTGAGTCAGGAACCTTCCAAGTAAAGCTTTACTATTGTCTGGACCTCGAAAATGCTGGTGCCGAAGTTGAGCTATCATTTGGAAACTCTCGATTGGTCAAAACCATCAACCAACCTCATATCTCTCCGTTGATCGGTGCTGCCGAAGATCGTTCCGTTCGAGGGGAGTCCTTGGTGAAAAATTTCAAACCAATTGTGATGGGTGAAATCGAGTTAACCCAAGGCACCGGCCCCATGGTTTTACGAACTCTGAAAATGCCGGGAGACGAGTCGATTGAATTTCGGCTATTATTGTTCGAGCGAATTTTGAAGTGAATTTGTTAGGATGCCAAAACCCTGCACCTGAAGGAATGCCAAACAACCAGGCCTGCAGTAATGATCCTTTGGCCCGAGCTTTGATAAGCCCCAGATTGAGACCTGTTTTCATTCAGCCAAAAAATGCGTAAATTTACGGATTCTGATTAGCGCAACCGTACCGAGAATCCGGAATCAATCCTGATGAGCATGGAATCCATCGTATCGCTGTGTAAACAACGCGGCTTTTTGTTTCAATCAAGTGAAATCTATGGCGGCCTGCAGGGATTCTGGGACTACGGACCACTTGGGGTCGAACTCAAACGGAACGTCAAAGAGGCTTGGTGGTCCGACATGGTCAACGGCCACGACGACATGAATACGCTTCCCGGCGCGCCGTCCGCTTATTCGATGGAAGGTCTGGACTGCACCATCATCATGCACCCGCAAGTCTGGAAGTGCTCGGGCCACTATGACCTTTTTCACGACCATATGGTTGATTGCCGAGAATCCAAAAAACGATACCGTCATGATCAACTCAATGGTCGCTGGGTCGAAGCCAAGGATCAAAAAATATTCGTAACGGCACCGGCTGGGGATAACGAACAAGAAGTTCTGACTAAGCAAGCTCTGAAATTTTTCGGCCTTCGAAACAAACATATCGATGACCTTAAATGGGATGGCGGAGTGACCTGCCTGACGGAAATCGATGACCTTTCCCAGGTGCTGGCTCCTGACACTAAAATTCTTGGCTCTTTGACAGAGCCCCGGGAATTCAACTTGATGTTTAAAACCATCGTCGGTGCTCTATCGGGCGAAGAGGGAGCGGCATTTCTTCGACCTGAAACCGCTCAGGGAATTTTCGTCAATTTCAAAAATGTACTCGACAGTACTCGGCATCGTCTGCCACTAGGGATTGCCCAGATCGGAAAAAGCTTTCGAAATGAAATCACGCCGCGTAACTTTACATTTCGTTCCCGTGAGTTTGAACAGATGGAAATCGAATTCTTTTGCCATCCCGATCAATCTCAACAATGGTATCGGTACTGGCGAGATCGACGATTGAAGTGGTACCACGAAATGGGTATATCCAGTGACAACCTGATCATGCGTGAACATGCCTCCGAAGAATTGGCCCACTATTCGATCGGGACCGCCGATATCGAATATGCGTTTCCATTTATGTCCGAAGGAGAATACGGCGAACTGGAGGGAATTGCCCATCGAGGTGATTTCGATCTTCGCAGTCACATGGAAGGGAAACTGGACGAGCACTCCGATCCGTTAACCTTACAACTGGATGAAAATGGAAAACCCAAATGGAAGGGCAGTGGAAAAGACTTAAGTTACCGTGATGACTTGACCAACGAAAAATACACGCCCCATGTGATTGAACCTTCAGCCGGTGCGGACCGGGCAACCTTGGCTTTTCTTTGCGAAGCATACACTGTGGATGAGCAGCCGGACGAAAAAGGAAAGATGCAGACGCGTACCGTCATGAAGCTTCACCCGCGGCTGGCTCCGATCAAAGCCGGCATTTTTCCGCTGGTGAAAAAAGATGGAATGCCAGAAGTCGCCAAAGAGGTTTACCTTGACCTAAAACGGCATTTCAAGGTTTTTTACGACGAAAAAGGGGCAATCGGACGACGCTATCGACGTCAAGACGAAGCGGGTACTCCGTTTTGCATCACCGTCGATGGACAAACTTTGGACGACCAAACGGTCACCATCCGCGACCGAGATACGCTTGAGCAATCGAGAATCAAAATTGAAGAATGCGAACAAGTCATCCGCGACCGAATCACGTCGACCTGCCAGTAAAGAACCACCGGTTTCGAAATTTTCAAATCCTATGGCCGGACTGACCGATCCACATGAAATGATCTGCGAGTCAATCACCTTGCGACTTTCCCGGGCCAAGGGAGCGACGCTGATTGGATTCGTTTTGGTAACCCAAATCGCGTTCTGGTTTTTTGGAGCCCCCGGACCTCAGCTTTTTCACGAACGAAATTTGCCTAACGCTCAGATTTCCTGCTGTTTCGCGGTGCTTCTATTGGCTGTTATCCCAGCAATCGTCTGGGTCGGATTGGCCGGGCAAAGACTGGAAAGCAGTGGCTTGCGATTTGGCGATGCGAAAATGGGTTTGAAAATCCTGGCCTGTTGTATGCCGATCATGCTGTTAGGAACATGGATTGGTACACGCAATCCTCAAATTCGGGCATATTACCCGGTTCCAGGAGATTCGATCGTTAATACAAACCGCGATATTTTGATATGGTTTGCATTTTATCTGGCCTATTACATTGCCTACGAGTGGTTTTACCGCTGTTTTCTGGTGAAGAGTTTGAGGTTGGCGACCGGTCTCGATATCTGGCCCGCTATTCTGATTCAGGCATTTTTTTGCTGTTTCGTCCACATCGGAAAACCTAACATGGAACTTATTGCATCGTTTCCGGCATCGATCCTGTTTGGATGGATTGCGTGGCGAACCAAGAGCATCTGGTACGGGGTGATCCTTCATTTTGGAATCGGCATCGTAAACGACCTGGGATCAATCCATTAATCTGACTGGTCTATCAGACCATTTAGGGAAACGAAAAACTTTAATCGCTTTTACGGTTTCCCGATTCGATGACTCCCTCGACACGTATTTCATCCAGTTGATAGATAGGAATCATTCGATGGCGAACTTCCAAAGAAAGCAAGTTCATGGTGGTCACGTAAAGGCGACCGCCAAACTGGCCCCAGCGATCGGGCACCGGCCGATAGGGATTCCAACTACCGGCCATTTCGCCTTCTTTTTGTTGGGACCGAATGAGCAACGGTCGAAGCTTGTCATTCCATTTTTCCCATCGTTCTCCACCCACAGTTTTCAACACCTGCGTAGCGTAATACCAATAATAGGTGTCCCGCTGGACAGGATTGTTGTCGCCGGGCATTTGTTTTTGAAGCAAATAATCAACACCGGCCAAAAGTCTCGGATCCGACTGCCGCCATCCTGAATAGATCCTCATCAACAGGGCGACCGAAGTCATGCTTGTGCTTGCGACCCGGCCCTGAATCCTTGAGATTCCTTTTGAATCCACGGCAAATGGGTTGTAACGATAGACAGATTCGCTGTCAGGTTCGGATGCGACACCCAGCCAGTCGTCAATTCCGCGAAATACTTCGCTGCGAACCTCCAGTCCCGCCAGTTTGCCACTTTTCAAAGACATCATCATCCATCCTGTTACAGACGTATCAGTAGATCGCAATTCTGGATTGGCAAAATAACGCCAGCCTCCTTTTTTGGGGTCCTGCGTTTCGACAATATAGTCCAGTGCTTTCTGAGCAGGTTCTCGCAAATTTGGATCTTGCGTCATCCCGTAGGCTTCGGTCAGAGCCAGCGTTGCAATCCCGTGGCTATACATACGGCAGGCATTATTCGATTTTTTATCGCTTGGAACATAGAGCCCTCCGTCTTCTGACTGATGATCGATAAGCCACTCGATCGCTTTGCCTATTTGCCGAGCGTACTTAAATTCGCGATGGTTGTAACCTGCTCCCTGAAAGGCCAAAACGGCTAATCCCGTCGCAGCCGTGTCACTATCCAGTTGATTGACGTGCAAAGGTTCTTCGGAATCAAATTGCGTCAGCGACCAGCTTCCATCCCCGGATTGGTAACGAGCTAAAAATTCAAGGCCCAGATTGATGGCGGCTTCGGTGGTGGGTTCGGATGATTTCGAAAAGGATGCTGGATTTCGATCCTGAAAAGCTTCTTGAGCGATCACGGCGTCGGGATTCATTGCCGGCATTCCCCCATAGGTATCCTTTCGATAGCGACGACTCTCAGGTTGAATTAGATCACTATTTTCAGATGCAGGGCGTTCCACAATTCCGACTCGACGATCAAAAATTTCGCCCAATCCCGCCGGTCCCTCGATTGCTTCGATCTCAAGCTTCGGGCCGGTTCTGTCGAGGCTGCGGGACATCCGTGATGGTTCAATTTCGGTGGACGCTTCGAGACTCAGATCCGGCTGACGGCGACTGTCATCGGAGTCATTGGAGCCGTTAGCCCCCTCATTGTCAGCCAATTTCGAGGGTTGCAAATCGCTGGACAAACTGGGCAACGAACTCGATCGCGTTCGTTCATTGGACACCTTACGACTGCCGACCGTTCCGGTCGTCGCCTCCGAATTGATCACCGGAGCCCGATTTTTTCGTCCTTTGGATTCTGGCTGAATCACCGGCAATGAAGTAGCCGCCTTAAGCAGAACATCAGAAGTCGTTCGTCCGATTCCTGCTCCGGGCAATGAAGCGGTAGCCTGACGCGTGAGACGCGCAGCAAGTGACTCCGTATTGGCTAATCCCGTTTTGGTGGACTTTTCCGAATTGGAATCATGAGTCGTCGCCAAGCCCAACCCCATTTCTGATCGGGTAATCGGTGCCTGTGTAATTCGAGAACGCTGGTACCCAGTGCGATTTTTTTCATCATCTTGATCTTCCTGATCCGCCGAAGAATCACGATTGGTAAATCGAGATCTTTGACTGGGATCGGCTAGGTTTTTGGCCAACTCGGAAAACCCTGCGTCGCTCATTTCGTCAACAGCGACCGAACCTGTTCTTGATGGCGCGATTTCGACCTCTCTCCCATCTCGGGTGACATCGATATCCTGACGGGATAAATCACTCGCAAGACTGGCTGAAGCGACCGAAGATTGCTGTTCCGGAGCTGCCACCTCGACGCCGGCATCTGCCAACAAGGAAGGTTGAGTTTCCGATCGCTCTCGTGATTTTTGTGTTCTTGCTGGATTAAGTTCCCCTACTTCAGGTTGGCCTCCTCCACCTCGACGTTGAGAGTTCAATTCATCACGCACAATTCTTGGTGACCCCATATCGAGTCGTGCCGTCCCCCGTTCAGCTGATAGGTTATCTCGATGATCAGTCGAAGCCGACGAGATCTCCGCTGCCGAAGACTCTCGCGTCTGATCAGCTGGTTGTGATGAACCTGCCAGCTTGGCGAACTGAAAGTCTTCTGCCTTAAGAGAACTGGTAGGCGTCCTGGCATTTTGGTTGGAGCGTTTGAATTCGGAACGAGTTGAAGAAACCACCGAATTGTCTTGCGTGGAACTCATCGTTTTTGCCCGGCTGGACGAATCGGTTGCACGCTGGGCGGGAGAAGGTTGGCTTCCGACCATCTGGTCCAAGTTCTTTGCCTTTCCAATTCCGGCCAGTCCGGCGGTGCTACGAGAAATGGATACCGTTCGGCTTTGCAATTCTCGAGATGCGGTTTTGGATTCAGGATTGCGTTGTGGAGACTCCAAGGGTGTCGGCGAAACTGCGATCTCGGTTGGCTTAACTGCCCGCCGCGGTTTTTGAGACCTTGAAGTTTCGCTAGAAATAGTCGGCTGACTCCATTCCAACTTTTTCCGTTGGGTGCTTCTGCTGATTTGCGGTGATACATTGGATTCTGCGATGCTGGCATTTTGCGAGCGTCGGTTTTGAGTATCGCGAACCTGCCTTCGAGTGATCTTATCTGCTAGTTTCGATGGCTGATTTTCGGATGCCTTGGGGGAAACAGGCTGCTCGACAGTCGGCTTGACCGGTTGCGACCGAGTCAGCCGAGGAATTTCGGGACTCGATCGTCGAATGCGAGCATCGGATGGCGTTGGCTTCGGCTGTGACATCTGATCAGTAAGTTCCACCCGAGCTCGCCGGCTATTTGGGGGCGTTCGAACCAACTCGGTAACCGAGTTTCTAACATTGGCGGTGGCAGCTTTGGATTCGAGAGTCTGCCGGGACTGAGTTCGCTGACTCGGTGATTGACGCTGGACATCTATGTTGGCTTGGCTACGGGGACTTGCTTTTTGAGGCTTCGTTTGAGTTTCTGATTTCTGATTCTGAAACTGATTTTCGACTTGCGAAGTTGACGGTTGAACGGGGGAAGTCTGCCGACGTAATTTCGACAGTTGACGAGCCATTTTTGGAACTGCCGTCGAAGGCGTTTTTCGCCGAACAATTTGAGGATTGATTTTCGGTTTTGATTCTTTGACCGGAATCGTCTGAGGTTCGTTGGGCGTCGTGGCTACGCGTCGCTGCTGTTCAACCTCGGTTTCAGGAGTTTCCTTTAAGTTGGGTTTTTCCCAAACATGCTTGGTTTTCTGATCACTTATTTGGATATTTGGGATCGGCCTCTTCTGAGATACTTCTGGTTGTTTCGGCTGAAAAGAGTTACCAAAAATATTGACAACCGACGCGACTACCATGACGAGCAAGTGAGCCGACAAGCTACAGATAATTGCAAATTGAAGTGTCCTTTTTAGCCGTCTGTTGTCAAGTCGAGAAAGGCCAAAAATTGCCGTTGCGGACGCAACAGGCAGAATCAACAAACCGCCCCACATCCAGGGACCTTTTAAAAGGGTTAGTATCGCACCGACGGCCAGTCCGCTTAAAACAGTAACCGCCATCAAAACAGGCCAAAACTGCTCGTCAAAAGAAGAAAGCCTGGAGGGCGATATTTTTTGAACGCTTCTTTTCACGGCAGATTTCAAATCCTTGGGACCAATCAGTTTTCGTCAGTCACGATTGTGTAGTCGGCGATGCCCGTTTTTTTGCACAGTCCAAAAGCAATCGCGATCGGTTCCCATTCTGTTTCACGATCGGCACGAATGACAACGGTTTGGGTTAAAGCGTTGTTCGCTTTTGCCCGCCGAAGAATCTGTTCGACTTGCTCGACTTGTCGGAACGCACCATTGATATAGTATCGGCCCTGGGGATCAACGTTGATTACCAACTCTTGGGGCTGAAAACTGGCCGGAAGTGCTTCCGAAACGCTGGGAAGTGTCAGGTCCAGTGACCGTTCTTCTTCTGAAAAACGAGACGTGACCAAAAAGAAAACCAGCAGCAAAAATACAACGTCGATGAGCGGAGTCACGCTTAACGAACCGATGGCGGAAGTACGTTTGATTTTGACTGCCATAAACTAGGCTTTCCCGCTGAGGTCACTCACCGAATTCACGTTCTGCCAAATGTTCATGATGTCGCACCCGGGCCGACCGTTTCTAGTCCAGACGACGACACGCTATCTTCATTCTGATTCTCAGTCATCGCGGTAGTTGGCTGAGTGAACCGCACCTGTCCCTCGTAGCGTTCGAATTGAGGCATAAGGTTAAAAACCATTTCCTCGATTTGATTCATCAGCGAAATGATTCGAGTTTCGTAGAAATGAGAAAGAATGGCCGACGGGATCGCAATCATCAACCCAACCATCGTAGTGACCAAGGCGACGTAAATCCCACTCGCCAAAGCGACGCCACGATTCTGTCCCGCGTTCAATTCCGCAAGCTGCGTTGTGTCGTAAAATGCTTGAGTGATTCCCCAAACAGTTCCCAATAATCCGATCAATGGAGCGACGGCAGCAGCCAAACTTAACCAGGAAGTCATTTGAGACAGGCGGGTGGCTTCTCGTTGGCTCGCTTCCGAAACGGCAGTTTCCATCTCACTTTGCGGTCGGCCGACTTTAACCAACAAAGACCTTAAAACATAAGCGGCTGACGAAGGATATCGCTGACAGGCTTCGTAAGTTTTCCTAGGCTCCAGGCCTCCCGGCGAATCACTTAGCAACGAAAGGACATCAACCAGTTCGTAAGGGAAAATCTTTTGCTTGCGAAGAGCCAAAAATCTTTCAATTGAAATCGTAACGACTCCCAATGAAAGCAAGACCAGTGGGATCATAAACCATCCACCCTGGGTCAACAGCGTCAAAAAATTGATGCCTTGGGCCGCCGCCACAGCTGGTGGTTCGTCGACGTCGGTCCCCGCGGTTTCCTGAGCCATACATTGGCAAGCCAGCCCAAATTCCCACTGGTGAACCGGTTCAACCAATGAGAAATCAGGGGGCACGACGATGGTGCCGAAAATGATGGCAGCCCAAAACCATGCCAGATTGGGTCTCGATAAAAACGGGCGCTCATCCGAGTTCATTTTGATTCCAATTAAAAACGTTTGTTTGGATTCATTTTTCCAGGTCGATTTGGAACGGCCACGATTTACTGCCAAAACCAGTTCCAAATTGCAATCTCACCTTTGCCACAAATCGGAGGCCGATTAATTTATCCTGCCGATTTGAGTTTAGTCAGTTGATCGGCAGCATCTTTGGCGAGTTTGTCCTGAGGATAATTTTTTACCAAGTATTCGAACCACCGAATGGCTTCGGTTTTGTATTTAGTCTGCAACTCCGGTTCAGCATCTCGAATTCGTACGAAATAACATCGCGCCGTTTCGTAAACAGCATAGGCCTGCCAAGACTTGATTTCAGCATCGGCGTCGGGGCCACCGAACCCGAAAAACACGAGTTTGTAGTAATTAATCGCTTCGGCAAACTCTTGTTTTGAAAAGTGATAATCTCCTACCATGCAGGTTGCCCGAGCACCGGTCTCACCAAGGTTTTTAGCTGCTTTTTTCCACGCCTCTACTGCCTTGTCAAGGTTTCCGAGTCCCTGTTGAGCGTACCCCAGTTCCAACCAGGCATCCTGCTGGAGGGAGACGTCCTTTGTCATTCCGATTAACTCGCTGGCCAATATTTCGGCCGATTCAAATCGTTTCGATTTATTGGCAGCTTGAGCACCATGCAACCGAACCAGTGATTTGATGATCGGTTGAATTTCGTCTGACTGGTCCACCGCTGACTTTGCATTCAAGTAGGCATCGGTAGCAACCACATACTGATCGGACCGAAAATACGATTCGCCGACCATGAATAACCCATCAGCTTGCAAGGGACCACCCGGGAACGCATCAACTTGCGATTGAAAACTTTCGGCAGCGTCTTCGTATTTTTCGAGTTTGTAATAGGACCAACCTAAACGATACCCAGCCTTTTCACGGACGCTGTCCGAAGTTTCGGATTCGAATGATCGCTTAAAATGAGTGATTGCGGAAACAAAATCCTGGGCGTCGTAAGCGGCAGACCCGACGTGGAAGCTTGCTTCGCCCACCAGTTTGCTTTCTGGTACTAATCGAACAATTGTTTCGAACTGTTCGGATGAAAGATCTTCCGAATCCGGTTCGGAGATTTTGCGATACCGATATGCCCACCCCAAGTCGTATAGAAAATTATCCAGCCGATTGGAGTTTTCCTGTTTGGCTCTTTTCACCAGCCCAGACAATGTTTCAATCGCATCGTCCCATTGCTTCAACTCAATTTGTGCCAGCCCTATTTTGTATTGGGCATCGTTTCGGTCAGCTGGCGGAGGATTGGTCGCCAGAAACTCTTTCAAGTCAGCAATCGAGGAAACAGCATCCCCCGACTTCAATCGCATCGAACCGCGATCAATTTTGGCTTCTTTGGCAAGCTCATGCTCGGGAAATCGAGTCATCAAGTCGGAAAAAAGAGCCTCCGATTCTGTCGTTTTTCCCAACCGTGCCTGGCACAATGCAGCTTGATAAATGGAGGCGGGTTCGAATCTGGTTCCTCGGTAGCCGGTGATGATTCTTTCGAATTTAGAAAATGCGTTGGGGTAATCTTTGGCCTTATAAAACGAATCGCCAAGATAAAAATTGAGATCGGCGAGCTTGGGTGAATCGGGAAAATCAGTTCCCATTTTTTCTGCAATCTCCAAAGCAAGGTCTTGCTTGTCTAATCCCAATAAAGCTCGGGTCCACATCAACAGGTTTTCGTCTGCTCGATTCCAGGTCGTACTTGCAGATTCTGACTTTTTGAATTGAGCAATCGCTTTGTCAAACAGGCCTTCCTGGAAATAACTGGACCCGACCCAGAATGCTGCAGCAGCCAATCGGTCTTTATCCTGAAGGCCGTCGACTTCTGGTTCCACCACTTCGATCGTCTTTCGGTATTCTGCTTTAAGGTAATGAGCAATCCCTCGTCGCAGGTTCCAAAATGAGATCTTTGGATTATCCGGATAACCTGCTGCCAGAGCATTAAATCCAGCGATCGCATCTTCAAAATTTTCATCCAGAAGATTGGCTTCTGCCTTCAGTTCAAGAACATCCACCATGTATTGGCTGTCCGCATACTTGGCTTGAAAATCGGAAGCTAACTTGACAGTTTTTTCAAGATTTTCGAGATCGAGATAGGAATAAATCGCGTTCAACAAAGCTGCCGGAGCGAGTTTACTTTCGGGATATCGGGTTGCGATTGATTCGAATAAAGTTGCTGATTCGACTAACTTTTCAGGAATCTGATAGGCAGCTTCTGCCTGGTCCATCAACAGCGAAATGTTTTTCGTTGCCGAATCAGCTAACCTTCTGGAACTGACGTCGTAAGCTTTTTGGGGCTGCTTTCGCTTTAGATAGGCTTGGGTCAACCACAACGCTGCCTGGTCGGAATATTGAGACGATTGATCAATTGCACGATTCAAAAACGATTCTGCTTTTTCCAGATTCCCAGCGTCCAAATAGTTTCGACCTGCATTTGCAACGGCCTGTTTCGCGAAAGCCGAATCGGGATCTTCGGAAATTTGTTCCAACAACTCAGCTGCCTTATCGTATTGACCTAGTCGCCGAAAACATCCTGCTAAGTCCAGCCGAGCGTTATCTGCAACTTCGGTCCAACTTTCGTCTCGAGCGTCGGCGGGACGGCTAAGTATTTTTTGGAACGACTCGACAGCCTGATTCAACTTTTCGAAAGCGGCTTCTTTTTGCTCAGTGGCTTCATCTTGGTTGGCCAATTCCATCAACGACATACCAGCCCGCCATCGAATCACATCATCCGATGGGGTGCCGCCGGCTGCCTCCGATTCGGAAAGGTATTGTTGATAATACTGAAGCGCGTCTGCAAAATTAGTCAACTTTTCGCAGGTGTCGGCCAAAGCATAAAGACCTTCGAGGCGCATCGTTTTTTTAGGACAGTCTAAAACTTTTAGATAAGACTGGTACGCTTTGCTGGTTTGTCCTAGCTCTGTAAAGGCTTCTCCTTGTTGGTAATAAACCTGATCGAGATCGACAAAGTCAGGATCGCCCTGGATCAGATCCTCAAAAGTTCGAGTTGCTGTTTGTATCAGAAGCTTGCCTTTGGCTTGATCCGCTTCGCCGGATTCAATTTTGAGTGATTGCCCCTGCCGAAACTGGCAGAACCCCAGGAAGAATTTTGCATTGGATTTTTGAGGATCTCCATCCTCTAATTTTGGGATTACCGTTTCTAAAGCCTCAGTCGCTTTATCGAATTGATACGATCGAGTCAGACAGATCCCCAAGTTGAAGTAGGCTTTATCAAGAATTTGGGATTCAGGAAAATCGGTAATCAGTTTTTCCCACTGCCGAGCAGCAAAATCGTACTCACCTGACTTTTGAGCATTAAACGCCGTTTGAGCCAAGGCTCGAGCCGCATCTTCATCCGACTGCTGAGCGAAGGCTGAAGCAGGTTGGAGAATCGAAAAACCAATAAGAAAAAATAGAAATATCAAGAAGTTCAGTTTTGACATCAATTGAACCTTAGCAACAAGAACCTGCCGTACGTCCGCGTAGAACCCATCGTTCGATTTTTTTAGCCAAGCAAAGATCCAGAATGGGCTCAGGAAGCTTTTATTATCCCAAAGGTTTTTTCGGATTCCACAGCCAAATTTGGGATCAAACTTCGATCATCGAATGCAAGAAAAACATCCTTTTTATACACGCCAACCAACTGTCGTTGTTTCAGAAATTTCCCCGGACGAAAAATCAAAAACTTTTTGTTTCCCCGATAAATCGCATGAGACTCGATCGGGAAAACGAAACGGGCGTCTGCTCTTTGTCCTCCATTGAGACTCGAAACTGAGTTGAAGATTGGATCGGAACCATTCGCGAGACCAAACCTGAAGATAGAATTCGGGCGAAAAAAGTGCTTTGAAGCAGTCAATTTAGTTCCGGACACCAGCTACAACCTTCGGAAACCATGAGTAACATCTTGGAATAATTGTCGAAATTGGCAAAAAAGAACTAGTTGGTCATGTCCACAAATCAGGGCATAGATTGTCTGGAATTATGTCGGATTCCGTCAAAAAGGTCGATGAACGGTAAGAAAACACGCGAAAAAAACGTGTACAAAAGAAATGGCCCGGTTAAAATTGGCCAACGCGAAATCCAACGAATCAGTTAAAATAGTTTTGTTGCTGAAATCATTTGGCAACCGCTTCAATTTTTATTGAATTCGCGGCCTTCCTCTCGTCCTCTTTAACGATTGCAGGTTCTACTTCCACAATTCATTCCAGCCTGCCAAGGATCCCTAGATGACAACTTGTCGAATCCAAACCAACCGGCACCGATCAGGACTGACTCTCATAGAAATCTTGATTGCTCTCACCATGACGCTCATTGTGCTCGGAGCCATGATGACCGCTTTTCAATATGCGAGCGTCGAAATGAAAAACGGGCGTGCATCGATCGAGTTAGCCAATCGGCTTCGAGTGACCGAAGAAATCCTTCGCTCCGACCTCAGTCGTTTGATGCTGGACCCGAGACCCTACACTGATTCCATTTTGCCCAATGGTTATTTTGAATACGTCGAAGGGCCTCGCCGAGATACCTCGTATCCATTTACTGCCCGCGATGTATTTAACTTGGCGACCGGAGTTGCCGGATCAGATGGTTTTTTAGATGAGTTCGCACTGGATACCGATGGCGATGGTGTATTTGATGAAATTTATCCTGATACGGATAACGATCGCATTCCCGACCCCATCGACGTCGACAACGTCGCAGGAAGCACCGACCTAAATGCCAATGGAATTGCTGACTTGGTGGATCCAACCGGAATCGGAGTCAATTACCTGGGCGATTATGATGACATCTGGTCGGGTACGATTCGTAGCGACAAACGACCGTTTCGAGGTCGTTATATCGAACCTACTTTAGCAAGTGCGACCGCTTACGTGACCTGGGACAACGGCGGCTCAGGAGGTATATACAATCGACTTGTTATAAGCCCGACTTCAATCCCAGATGCCCAGGCGGTCGAATCTCCTCTGGCAGAAGTGGTTTGGTGGACCGAATACCAAGATCTAAACGGGAACTTGATTCCAGATTTTAACGAATCGATTACCCTCTACCGAAGACTGCTACTCATTGTCCCTCCCGATACCCCGTTGCCCTCTTTTATCGGACCCAACGCACTTCAATCCGCCATCGAGTATCTGGCTTGCAGCGATATCTCCGCCCGGATTGTCCAGACATTCGACGACACGAATTTTGCAAGCCGGACAGAAATTTTTCGGATTGTCCCTAACACGGCAAAAGATTTAGCGAATCGAAGAAATCGTTTCGGGCACAACACGCCGGTCAAACAGACGTCTGCCTTTGAGACCACTTTTGGTTTGTATAACCCGAACCAGACGGGAACTGTGGGCACTTCAACATTCTCGGAAACTAATTTTCCCTTTGCGATGAATCGGTCGATGCTTTACACCTTGCGTGCGGCCGATTACACCCCCATTGCAGGAATCGGCCATGCTGACGCAATCGACCTCGACGGAGACGGAGTTGCCGATCAGGCGAATCCTGACTTGGACGGGGACGGTGTGTTTATTCAATACACCGGCAACGATGTCATGTTGACCGATATCGCTTCTTTTGACTTCAAAGTTTTTTCGCCCAACACTTTTGTCGCAGTTCAGGATGATTTCGGAAAAGCGATTATCGTTGAACCAAGCGACGCAGGTTTCATTTTTGCCGATCCTTCCAATTTTCAATCGATTGGTGCATTCGTCGATCTTGGACATGGTGGAGCAGGGTGGTTTACCGGCATGCCGACACTCCGATCCAAATTAGCCGTTCAATATCGGTTTGAGTTGACCAACGGCGGCACATCTGGACAGGGAGGGCAGGGCAACGGAGGAGCGATGCCGATCGCCCATTTTGCTGGACTGGCCGATCTTGCCTACGATACGTGGACTCCTTTGTACGAATCAGACGGAATCAACCAAGACGGTGATTTTGTCGGAGGATCAGCATTGATCGACGAAGCAACCAACGGAATCGACAACAGTGGTCCCGCAGCACCGGATGACTATTCTGAACTTGAAACGACTCCGCCGTACCCCTATCCCGTCCGGGGAGTCAAAATTTCAATCCGATTGTTCGAACGATCGACGAAGCAAGTTCATCAGTCCACCGTGATTCATTCTTATGTGCCCGAATAATTGGCTGATGTAGCCAAAATTCGAGAGTTGCCAGCTTAAGCTTTGACGCTTTGTTGAAGTATAGGACCTGAACTAACTGCCCCTTTGAGAATACCCATTCGTATCATTCTCAGAGATTGCAATGGGGTCGAAATCCTGCCATCGGTCTTCATCGGTCGAGTGAGATTGCTGATTGCCGGGCCGAAAACGACACGTCCGTAAATTGGGGTGCTCATTTTTCAATTCATCACCGGCTCGGCCAAGCGACCTTGATTCTATCGCCCAATGGCAAACTTTGCCGATCCTATCGGTTAGTTCTGCCGGTTGTCTCGAAAATCAATTGAATTCCAGGTTCGGGCAAATCTCGGGGAAGCACCGTATCGATGTATCTCGATATCTGTACTTCTCAATTGATTCCGACTCGAGCTGCTAATCGATCCAGATGAATCGCGATCCCAAGACTCAACTCGAAGAACTTGTTTCTTTGCTGTACCGGTTTCGACTGGTTTGGATCGCACCTGCTTTGCTCGGATTCTTTTTAAGTGCGTTTTACGTTTTCTTCATCCGCGGCGAAACGTGGTCGGCCCGGCAATCCATCATTGTTCGCGACGACATGATGGGAAATACGTTCAAACCGGGAAGGTTTGAATCACTCGAGTCGATGAAATCGGCCCAGGAAACGATTCTTGAAATTGCCAGACAACCGCAGGTGATTCGAAAAGCGTTAGAACGCTTGGGACCCAATGATTCAGCCCTGGCAAGCATCGGATTGGGCGGTTCATGGCCAACGGAGGCCACCATCGAATCGCTCCAAGAGAACATCACCCTGAGTGCCCCTAACGGGGCTGAGTTGGGAAAAACGGAAGTCGTCGTCCTGAATGCCAAAGCATCTACCCGACCCAGGGCTGGTCAGTTTGTCGCGTTTTTACTGGACGAGATCATTACCAAAGCCAATGAAGTGCGGATGCGAACGCTTTCCAGCATGGTCACTGAGATGGAACAGGCTCGGGACGCGGCCAAAATGGCTTTGGAACAATCCAAAACTCGACTGCGAGAAATGGACACGCAGCTTGGGTCAGACGTTGGGCAAATCGGAACTTACGAGTTAAGCGATACGTCGCTTCAAAAAGAAATCGCGCAAGTTAGCCTCGAAAAAAGGAAGGTGCTTGGCGATATCGAATCTGCTACCAAAGTTCGAGAGATGCTGATTGGGGCACGCAAAAACCAAAAACAGATCGTCAACACTTCAGCCGATTTGATCCGATTCCAGCCGCAACTTGATGACCTCAAAAAAGAACTCGTCCAGGCACAAACCGCCTACTTTGTCGCCAAAGGGAAATACAACCGAGCCCACCCAAAAATTGATCAACATCTCGATGCCATCGAGTCTATCAAACAGACCATTTACAACGAATTGAATTCTTCCATCGAAGCCGTCGATCGTGACATCGCTGCACTTCAAAGAAAACAGGAACGACTTGAAACAGAACTTGGAAGCCTGAACAATCGCATCCTGAAAATCGGAGCCAACCGGGTGGATTCGATTACACTTAACCAAGAAGTCAAAAAAAGAAACGAAATTGCCAACCGAGCTGAATCCGATCTGCAGGAACTCCGCTCACTCGCTTCGGCAAGCAACAAGTTCGACTTGATCACTCAAGTTGACGAACCGGAAGTTTCAACCCGACCGGACGGCCTGGGAAAGCGAGCGATGATTCTTGCCGGCGGACTGGGAGGACTGGTTCTTGGGTTTGGGCTCGTTCTACTTATCGCACCTCCCAATGAAGACAGTTTTGACGAACAAGTGGCGACCTTGAACCCCCGCCGCAATCAGGAAGTTCCGCGAGGATCACATACGACTCGATCGAAGCCTGACCTTGCAAACCAAATCCAGGCGATCTCGGATTCAGTCATGCAAAAAGCTGGTCAAGCGATGCAGTCGGTGAGTGCTGCGATGGCTCCAGAATCGAAAGAAGACCCGAACAGCCTAACTGCTACCCAAACCCACGGTGACTTTGGCAGATGGCCAAAACATCCTGACGCGACAAAAGAAGGCCTGCCTGCCAAACAAAACAGGTCTCTCAAATCAGCACAGGAAGAGGTGATCGACGCCAAGCTGGTTGCTCGTGACCAAACTGACGGTCCCAAAACAGATATTCGAATTGCAGGTGAAATGCAGCCTACAGGATCGGGCTCTGAATCTGGATCGGGCTCTGAATCTGTACCCCAAGCGAGTACAGAAAAGTCGAATCCAGAAATGTCCGAACCGTCCTCCGAGTTTCAAAAGACAGCGTTAAAGACTCAGGCATTGATGCGTGAAACCATGCCTTCCCCAACGACGAGCTCTCCATCGCAAAAGCCCACACAAGGTAATCAGCAGAATCCTCCAACGAGCAAGTCATCGTTGCCGGTTGCTCAGCCTACCGCGCCGTTACAAAATCAAACTCAAGCTTCTGGAACAGACCGGGCCAAGGCCACCACTTCCAATAAAGGCACAACAGGAGTTACATCAAGCTTACCCACTGCGCTAGACAGTAATCCTCTTCAACCGCCAAAAAATACGGATACTCAGATCGATGAATCCGCGTTGATTGCCGCCATCGAAGAAAGCATGGATTTCCCTAGCGCAGAAAATGTGCTCGAAAGTTTAGGGCAAAAGTCCAATCGAACTCTCGAAAAGCTGGCTGGCAAGAAACTCAATCAAGTTCCGGTTCAGACAGAAGAGAAGCCGCTGGAACTGAAAACCATCGAACAAAAGGCGGAAGAAAGGCTGAAAGAACTACAAGAATCAGCCGGAAAGATCCATACGAACCAACCTAAGATGGAATCCCCCACGATCGCTCTGCCGGCCGAAATGGAATCCAGTTCAAAGCGAGCCGAAAGCAAAGTTGTCGGTCAAACTAACCCAGTTCAATCCACGGCATCGCCGTCACCGCAACCCAAGCCTCATCCAGCTGCGCCTAAACCGATGCAGCCCCAGAAAATCAAACAGCCGTTGCCGGCTAAAACGAACAATCCCGCACATCCGTCAGCTTCTGGTTCAAACAAGCCGGGAACTTCACCAGAAGATTATGCCGGAACAAATGCAATTCAGGCCCGTATCCTGTCGCGAATTTTGAATGATGGAAGGCAGCCGAAGTCCAAGCGTCCAATCCAGTTAAACATCAGAGATAAAGACCCTCAAAAAAAAACTGACAGCCCTGGATCAGCAAACGAATCAAAACTGGCGGCCGCGAATACTCAACCGGAACCTCCCAGTGCAGGCACAACATCCGGACCTTATAAAAAATCTCAGCCGCAAATTGCCGGAACTTCTGCGGATCCAAAAGTCTTGAAACAGATTCAGGATCAAATCAATCTGGATTCGAACATACCGATTGCGGAGCAAATTCAACAGCTCACTGACGCGATCTCTGACTTTACTGGCAAACCAAAAAAGGAACCGTAGCGAGGTTCAGCTTCATTTGCCCTAAATAGCCTTGCTTTCGATAGATCGTCGTCAAACTCTGCTGTAAACCCCTTGGGCTTCAGTGAAGAAATTCCAAGTTTGCTCTTTCTGGACTCACC
>JBCCSJ010000067.1:0-20653 GCA_039200505.1 Planctomycetota bacterium
GTCTGCGATGTCCTTCATTTTGTAACGTATGAACGGAAAATCCTTTAATTTCAACCTAGTAATAATCATTTCCGGCTGGCCCGCATCGTTATCGGCAGTCTCGACGTAGGCGACGTTGGCAAAAATTTCTAATCCATCAGCTGTTTCATGAGCCAATTCGCCAAGTTCAACCGAGCCGTAGGAATCTTCGATTTTCGATCTCGAAAAAACTGACTCGATATTCTTCCGCTGGCAGGCAAAAAATGTTTCTCCGCTGACATTGATCAGCGCCGGATGGTGCGTCAACTTCAATCCATATTTACGAATGGAGTGGGCAATCATATTCATCGGCGATGGGAAAACGAGTAACAGCCGAGGCTTGTAACGATTGATGTCTTCCACCAAATCACGCACCGTTTGTTCGTCGATTTTGTCAAATAGATGGTATTTGAAACCGAGCAATTTCGAATACGGATTAAACTTGACCATGTCGTCGATGTTGTAAGTATTTTTTGGGTAAAAGACGAGCATCCGTTGACCTGGCCGCCATCCCATGCGGTACCAACATTTAAAAAAAGTGAACAGCATCGAAAACATATGCCGTTTCGTCATCGTGACGGCCAGAGGTGTCGAGGTTGATCCACCGGTTGCCATCTGCATCAGGTAGTCGCCACCGCGTAATCGTTTGATCGATTCCAACGGTTTCCCTCGAACCGAAAACTCGGCTGCTTTCGGATCCATGTTGGCCCACCGATCCGACATCACGCTCGACCCGGCTTCCGCGTAATCTTGTTTCGTCAAAGCAGGCAGATTAGCGTACTGTTCGAAAAATTGATCGTCTGTCCAAGCATCAGCATTTTGAAGAAACGGAGTAAACTTACCCCGGAAATACTCGCAATGCTCATTGGCATGGGCCAGAAGATCGAGCAAATCTTGACGAATTGCTGGTCGAATTTGCGTCAGTCGATCCTGAACCACGACTTGTTGATACAGATCTTTGACTTTGATGAACCGGAAAAGCCATTGGTAGAGAGTCACAAGCATGCATTCGCCTTTTTCAGCCCACACTTTAAACAGGAAAGGCTAGAAAATCGTTCGGCTATTGTCGAGTGCCGACCACACGCGGAATCCCATAATTCAAAATAAATATCTTTTCGCCGCCTCCATAAGGGTTGTCAAGGAAAGATACTGACTGGCGTCTTGCAAAAATTAAAATAGAAATGCCGCAAGTCTGCGGCATTATTTGAATCAATCAATCTCTTCATTAGGTTGGACTATTCTAGTGATCATCCTCTTTTCGTCCGGCCAATTCACGGTCAATTAGAAACAAACCATTGGCGTTGTCTTTGACCATTTTAAGTTGGTCTATGACACCGCGGGTATTAGCCTCTTCTTCGACCTGCTCGCTTACAAACCATTCCAAAAAAACGTCGGTCGCATGGTCTGATTCTTCCTTGGCCAGATCTTTGATCTTGAAAATACAAGAAGTGATGTGTTTTTCGTGATCCAAAGCTTTCTCAAATAATGAAAGCGGTGATTCGACAGAGATCTCAGGTTTTGCGATCGTATCGAGGAATACTTCGCCGTCGCGTTCTAAAATGAAATTGAAAAAACGATCGGCGTGACTAAGTTCTTCTTTGTATTGCATTTTGAACCAGTTTGTAAAACCGGGCAGACCCATCTTGTCGGCTTCGGCAGCCATCGCAAGATAGACATAAGCCGAATGCATTTCTTCGTTGAGTTGTTTGTTAAGAGCGGACTGAATTTTTGAGGTTAGCATCGGCAATCTCCCTGGTCGTTCGAACTGTGTCTAACTAATAAACCGAATCGGGCCACAGTGATCAACACGTCTCAATAGCCCTTATTTCGAGTTGATTCTAGATCTCAAGAACGTGATTCAAGCGGAAACGAGTGTAGGCCGAAAACGTGTGTCGTATTGTCGCGGTCGACTCATCAATCGCTTTCGATTCCGCGGCATTTCGCGAAAGAGTGACTTGAGTTTGGTGGCCGGTTGGGGCGTTGAGAACCAGTCTCAGTTTCGATGGGAAATTCGAGGCAACAACACTGCTTAAAATTTTTTTTGAATCGAAACAGAAATAACGAGAATGGATGGCAGCGGATTCAAGGTTGGTAGCTATTGATTTCGCCACCGTCCCGGGTGATTAATTCGGTGTATTGCTGCAGAGTGATGCGTTCTTCGACCATATGCGTGCTTCCATCGCACAACAAACCGACAACAACATTGGGGTGAAATCCGAAAGCTTCGTTGTTATTGGTTGCATTGATGGCAATCGGCCCGGGGCTGTGAAGTCCATCTTTAGTAAAACCATGAACCGGAATCGTATTGGATGGATCTGCCCAACCAGCCCCACGAACCCGTCCTTGATCCACTCCAAAATTACCGCTAGTCACGTTGAGGTTGTCTGGACCTCGGCCACCAGAAACCCAGTGGACCGGCCGGCCGGCATCCTCCGTCAACATGATCGTATTGGAAAGACCATCTACGATGTCTCTCAATTGACATTGCCGCGTCCCCTCGTTGCTGTTCAGGGCTCCCGCCTTGTTGCGAACCGGAGTCGCGTAGCCTTCCGAATAGATTTTTCCATCGACGCCAGTGATTGCGGCGTAGTCCAGTGTTGCCGCCTGGCGTCCCAGTCGCGTTCCAGTCGCAGTGGGGCCATTAATTACTTCGTCGAATCGTTCGTGTTTTCCATTTGGATTCGACGGACAAATAAAGATCGGAATGCTGTAAGAAATCGCTTCGGCGTTGTCGGGATGAATCCACGTTTTTCCAAGGTCATACTTGTCAGCAATGTTTCGCTGTTCGATATAGGATAACAAATGAGCAGCCCAACTATGCCCATTGCCATTTCCGGGCGGAAAATATTCCGTTGCGGTTTCGTAATTAAGAAATCCGATTCCGATCTGCTTGAGATTGCTCAAGCATCGAGTCCGACGTGCCGCTTCTCTGACTGATTGAACCGCCGGAAGCAACATCACAATCAAAATTGCGATAATTGTGATCACAACGAGCAATTCGACCAACGTAAACCCATAACAGGGTTCCAATCGGCTTCGAAATCTTTTCATGCTTCACCTAAAAGTCGCATCTGATCTGCATTTCGGCCAAGCCGCAAGCATTGGCACATTGTGATCAGAACCCAATTGTGTGAAAAGCTTCATAAAACGATTTTTCTCGTTTTTTGGTGACAATGATTTCGGAAAACATCACTTAGTGGTCGATGTTTTTCCTTTAAGGGAACGGCTTAGCCCAAACCGTTTCAGCGGCGGATAGGGTTGTGCCCAATCGAATGCGTGATCGATAAAATGGGTCTTTACGGCTACCTTGGTGGGAATGGCGGGGCATGGATGGGAATGGCGGGGCATGGAGCATCCACAGTACGTATGTCTCGCTTGCCGAGCGGGATATCGCAACACTTCCGCGCTTATCAAGCGGGCAATCCCAGTGCTTCCGCTTGCCAATCGGGACTTGAAGTGGGTCCCGTTTGCCGAACGGGACATCCTGCTACGTTCCACTCACTGGTCCAGGCAATACAAAGTTTGTCGTCCTGGACGCCGATCCGATCTGAAATGATTTGTGATCTCGGGGCTTTCACCCCGAACCTTTCACGACGGTCGAGTCCGGGCATTTTCGCCGGACGTTTTCAGCCTTAAAAACTAAAACTCAAACCTCGGCCGTCTTCTTTTTCGGCTTGTAGATTTCGGTCGCTGTTCCGTAGAAAACTTCGGCCGCATTCATTACCGTTTCGCTAAGCGTTGGGTGAGCATGAATCGTTTCGGTGAGGTCTCGTACGACGCATCCCATCTCAATAGCAAGGGTTGCTTCGGCGATCAGTTCACCGGCCCCAGGGCCGACGATTCCACAACCGAGCACTCGTTCGGTTTCGGGTTCGACGATCCATTTGGTCATACCTTCGGTTCGACCCAATGCCTGTGCTCGTCCGCTGGCCGCCCAAGGGTATTTGACGACTTCATGAGCAATGCCGTCCCGTTTCGCTTCATCGGCTGTGATTCCTGACCAAGCAATTTCGGGGTCGGTGAAGACGACTGCCGGAATCGCTCTTCGGTCAAACACAGTAGCATGCCCAAGGATCACCTCAACTGCATGTCGGCCCTCGTGATTCGCCTTGTGGGCCAACATCGGTTCTCCGGCGGCATCTCCAATTACGAACACGTTGGGGCATCCAGTCCTCAAATTGTCATCGTGCGCGATAAAGCCGCGCTGATCGACCGAAACGCCAGGTAGATTTTCCAGCCCAATGTCTTTGGTTCGTGGGCTGCGGCCAACTGAAATGAGCACTCGGTCGTATCTTTCGGTTCCAAATTTGTTGGGGCCTTCAAAAGTGACTTCGACCTTATCTTCTCCTGCTTTTGACACGCTTCCAACTTTGGTGTTCAAAAAGATTCGATCTTCGAAAAGTGGTTTGAGTTTTCGTTCGAGCGGACGCACCAAATCGCGATCGGCCCCCATCAACAACCCATCTTGAAGCTCTACCACGCTCACTTTAGTACCAAGATTCGCGTAAACGGTTCCCATCTCCAGACCGATGTAACCGCCGCCAATTACCAATAAAGATTCTGGAACATCGGTTAACTTCAATGCTCCTGTCGAATCCATGACCCGATCGGTGCCGATATTGAATGCCTGGGGGAATGCAGGGACACTTCCAGTGGCAATGACCGCGTTTTCAAAATTGATTCGTTTTCCGTCTGGGATTGAAGGATCGTCTCCTTCGATCATCAGCGTGTTCGCGTCTTCGAATCGGGCAAAACCTTTGACCACGGGGACTTTTCGGGTTTTCGCAAGCTGTCCCAATCCACCCGAAAGTGTTTCGATCACTTTATCTTTGCGAGACCGCAACTTGTCTAATTCGATTTCAGGCTTGCCAAAGCTGACTCCCCAGTCGTGTTCCATTTCTTCAGTTTCGGAAACAACGCGAGCAACATGAAGAAGTGCCTTTGATGGGATGCAGCCACGCAACAGACAAGTCCCACCCAATCGACCTTCCGCTTCGACCAAAACAACATCCATTCCTTCGTCGGCGGCAAGGAATGCGGCAGCGTATCCCCCGGGGCCGCCCCCAATCACTACAAGCTGAGTTTGCATTTTGAGACCTCTAAACTGACAGACGGCCGGTACCCGGGTCTGGGTGTCGGCCATCTTGAATTAAAGTGAATGTTTAGGCTCCAACCGAATCGGTCGATCCCCGAGAAATCGTAATTATCGAGATAAGAATTCGACAACCGTGTTCGCGTCGACCGGTAGCGAAATATCGCTGGCCGAAGGAACACCTTGAACGGTGGCGGTTAAGGTCGAAGAATCAAGACTTACCCATTCGCAACCTTCCCCTTCGACACCTTGTTCTCGAATCATCTGGTAAAGTTTCAGGATGTTGGTTCGAGGGCGGACGGTGATGATGTCACCAGGACGCAGAAGGTACGACGGCCGGTCGACCTTGCGGCCGTTGACTTGAAAGTGGCCATGGGCAACACCCTGTCGTGCCTGACCTCGGGTTTTGGCCAGTCCGACTCGTCGAACGACATTGTCCAGACGCTGTTCGCAAATCAACAGCAGGTTTTCCCCGGTGTTACCTTTCTGGCGGGTCGCTTTGTCAAAGTAGCGACGTAGTTGCCGTTCGCCCAATCCGTAGTAATGCTTGATTTTTTGCTTTTCCATCAACGCACGACCATAGTTGGACGGTCGACGGAATCGGACATGCATCCCGGGAGGCTGATTACCACGCTTTTCTAAAGCTTTGGCAGCTCCCGCAGTTTCATAAATTAACGACTGCAAGCGTCGGTTGACGCGGCCTTTCGGCCCTGTGTAACGTGCCATCTTCAATGTGCTCCTTGGCGAATTCGCCGGACTGGCAGGTCGGCGAACATTGGTGACTTACTCGGCAAACCGAGGCAAAACCGTCACTCCCCATGGCTTCACAGGGCGAGATTTTGCAAAAGAATTTCATGAAATATCGCTAATTCGCTCTCAGGCTTCAAGTGCTAATTGACTCAAAGCTTCTGACGGATGCGGTTCATTGAAACCAAAATCCCCGACTTCACCTCGAATTTCGACGTCGAATCAATGCCAAACGCAAATTCAAGGTCTCTGACGACATCCCAAGCCGAATTTATCGGCAGTGAAGTGACCAGAATTCAATCTCAAATACTTTGATTTGACCGATTTCAATCCTAGGCAATGGAACTCTGGCGAAATTCGCCAACCCTCGGTCAGTTAGTTGCTTGGGAAAAGACGATGAATCGTTTCAAGACAAAACTAATCCATTTTAACGCCAAATACTGGACGGAGCCTCAAATTCCGACCCGGTGATCTGGTAGGTGAGAATTTGAAAATCTGGCGGCCAGTCGTCTGTTCGATTGCGGTAGCAAGCGATGTAATCTTCAGAGGACGATCGGGGTCAAATCGCTCAGGTGCTCGATTTCAACTCCGATCAAAGAGTTGAGGACTTCCCGCATTGTTGGTCGAACTTCTGGATTCTTAGACAGCATCTGTTTGACCAATCGCCCCAACGCTTGAGGGCAGTCAGGTTGCGAGAAAATCAGATCTTCCGGGATCAAATCGCGATGCGATTGCCTGATTTGAGGAATCGACTCACCAGCGAACGGAGGCTGGATTGAAAAAATCTGATGGATCAAAACACCCAACGAGTAAACATCGCTCGAAGGTTGCACTCGATATTCGTTGGAAAAACATTCTGGGGCAGTGTAGCGAGCTAGTTGATGGCTGTTTGAAATGATCGAGACTTTGTCGCGGAAGGCATGCGAGTGGGACCAGCCGATTAATGTGATCCTTCCCGTTTTTCCCACCATCACATGAGACGGATCAAGCCCCAAAAATGCCCGGCCTTTCTCATGGCCCGCTTTGATCCCTTCAGCGATCTGCCGGATTACCCAGAGAACCCGAGAAAGCGAAAGGTGCGGAGCCTGAGAAATTAGCCGGTCGAGGCTGCGACCCTCGATCCAAGGTTGAACCAGAAAAAAAGGTGCCTGGTCCAATCCCGCGTCTAATAAACGAATGATATTCGGATGATTGAGTTGTTCAGTCGCTTGGGCTTCGCGAGCCATGCGGTCGATTGCCAAACATCGCTGATCGTAATCCAAGTTCGTGTGGATGAGCTTGATGATAAAGTCGTGGTTTGAATCGAACGAGTACGTTTTGGGAGCGGCCCGATAAATGTCATACCACCGCCCCCCGGTTAGCTGTTCTCCGAGTCGCCAACAGGAAACGATTTCCCGATTTGTGAGAGTGTCGTTCGTCAACTGCATCGATGTTTGTCAATCTTGTAACTGGAACGAAAAAGAACATCGCGAAGGACTCAAGCCAAGATTTAACCGACTACCGTCATGAATTGCGTGACTTGAATTCGATGCCGAATCTCTTCAAATGAGATCGTTCGAAGGCCTGTTAGGCATCGTGAACTCAATTCATTTTGCAGCTTGAGGCTTGGAACCGCTTGTTAGGCTAGTGAATCGGAATGAATGCGATCCGGGTCGAACAATGCAAATAAATTTCAGGTCGCAACGAACTTGATAGCCACGCGCATTGGTCCCGATAAATGCAAGTGTTCCAATTTGGTGAATGTTGATCGCTGCGGTCTGCGAGCGAGTCAAGTTTCAACGAATGGTTTCCGCCAAAAAAATTCGCATTCTTGCGGCATGTTCGATTGGAATCCAACGGGATTTATCAATCAGATCGTCAAGACTCTTTTGATCGGAACCTGGCGGCCAGCATTCGAGTTAATTCGTCAGCGGCCACTCCGAACAGAATGACGGCGCCGATGATGGTAAATTCCAATTCATCAGGAATTTTCAGCAGCACAATTGAATTGTACAAGGTTTGCATTAAAGCGGTTCCGACGACGACACCCAAGATGCTTCCTTCTCCTCCTCGCAGGCTGCATCCGCCCAATACGGCCGCCGCGATGGCATACAATTCGAAAAAATTTCCAAAACTGGAAGGCGCGATCGAATTGGAATCGATGGCGAACATGATTCCGCCAAGTCCGGTCAGGACCGCACATAAAACGTATGCCAAAATCGTGATTCGAGATGTGTTGATGCCAGAGTATCGAGCCGCTTCTTCATTCCTTCCGACCGCCTGCAAGTGCCTGCCCCAGACGGTCAGATTAAGAAAAATCATCGCAGCCACGGTCACAAAAAGAAAAATGAAGAATGAATAGGGGATCCCAAAAGCTTGGGCTCCTTCAGCGGCGTCCCACGCCATTTTCCAAGACTCGGCGCTCTCTGCGTCGACAGGTGCCACTTTGACTGGCATAAATTCGATTCCGGTTTCCAATCGCCCCGTCCCAAGCTTTCCCAAAGAATCCGAATACTCGATAAATCCGACGGTTTGGTCATTCGTCAAAGCTCGCGACAATCCGCGATAAATTAGCAACCCACAAAGCGTTACCACGAATGGTCTAATTTTTACCTTGGTGATCAGTAGGCCATGGATCACTCCAAGCAGCAGGACAATCCCTAAAACGGCTAACAGAGCAACCGGGATACTCATTAGTGGCTTTCGAACGATTGGAACGGCTCGAAAACTTGAGTCAAGTTTTGCGTCCTTATTCTTAAAAACGTAATTTGAACTATCGGTCGACGACACAATCACTTTCTCGCGCGAGGAGCTTTTGGGGTGGACCATCAAAATCCGGTCTTTTTGCCTCAATGCAGGGAAACTCGAATTCAACGTAGCGTTTGTTCCATCCAATGATTCGACTTCAAAAGTGTTAGAAACAGTGCCGCCTTTTTCATTCTGTTCGAGTTGTACGTCTCTTTTGGGGGCAGGATCCACTTTGACTTGTACTTGTTTTTGTCCACCAACTTCGGAGGCTTCTCCAAATTCGAGGATCTTAAATAAACCTTTGTTGCGTCGATCCTTGTAGAACCAAATTTGGTCCCCGATTTCGAAAGAGTGGTCGCTGGCGATTGTCAACGTCGACTCATTTTTGTTGGCTCCGAATACTTCGGTTTGCCCCATCGGTTCGTAAGACACTTCCAAAAACAGGGCTAATAAACATGCCGATAAGCAGACAAGGGAACCAATCGACAAATCGATTCCGCTAGAAATGATGACAAACGCAACTCCTACGCCAAGTACGCCATAAAGCGCTGTCCGGCGCAACAAGTTTTCGAGGTTATTGGGTGTTAGAAATGACAGCGGCGAGACTGACACCAGAAAACCCCATAGCGACACCAACAGCAAAGTGATCCCGAGGATTTTGATTAAGCCGCCTATACGTTGTCCCATCGGTATTCCTTCAAGATGTCACAGAATCAGTTGCCAACTGCATAATGGCTTCTTCGCTCAATTGGTCGCGGGCTAATTCGCCGGTAATTTTTCCCTCGTGCATCACATATACGCGGTCAGCCAGTCCCAAAATTTCCTCAAGCTCACTGGAAACGAACAGCACGCCCATTCCTTCCTTGGCAAGTTGTTCCATCAATTGATAAATTTCCTGTTTCGCCCCGACGTCGATCCCGCGAGTCGGTTCGTCGAGAAGCAAAAGTTGAGGGGACATCGTCAACCATTTTCCCAAAACCACTTTTTGTTGGTTGCCTCCCGAGAGGAACTTGGAAATCTGATGGGGACCGGGCGTTTTGACCGAAAGTTTCTCAATCATCGTTTTAGTTTGAGACTTCTGAGTCCGGAAATCAGCGATACCAAAACGATTCGCATTTCGTTGAAGTGATGCCAAACCGATATTGTTCTGCACGCTCATTTCAGTAACCAAGCCGTGCAACTTGCGGTCTTCGGGGACCAGAGCCAACCCATGATCAATTGCCACAATGGGTGAACTAATGTCGACCGGTTTCCCCTGAATGAGAATCTTTCCGCCAATCGGTTGATCAATCCCAAAAATGGTATTTAACAACTCAGTACGTCCACTCCCAACGAGTCCCGCAAGTCCGACAATTTCCCCCGATTTGACTTGGCACGACACTTCATGCTTAGGCCATGTTGGAGTTCGAATTCCCTGAAGTTTCAAAACGGTGTCACCGGTTGGGCTGGGTGTCCGTTTGTAAACCTGAGAAATATCTCTGCCAACCATCATGGAAACCATGGAATCGTGATTGATTTCCGGTCTTTTCAACTCACCGACAAATTGGCCATCCCTTAAGACGACTACTCTGTCCGAAAGCCGTTTCACTTCTGCTAATCGATGCGAAATGTAGATGATGCTGACACCTTGTTCGCTCAACGATTCAATGAGTTGAAACAACAATTCAGATTCTTTGGACGAAAGGCTGGAAGTCGGTTCGTCCATGATTAAAATTCGAGCGTCGATCGAAAGGGCTTTGGCGATTTCCACCATCTGCTGTTTTCCGATAGTCAAGTTGCCCACTACCGTCGAATGAGAGACTTCCAAACCGACCCGTTCAAGATACTGCTTTGTTAAAGAGGCGATTTTAGAAAATCGCAAAAATCCGAAACGATTTTGAGGTTCATGCCCCAAAAAGATGTTCTGCCCCACCGTCAAGTTGTCGCACAGGTTTAACTCTTGATGAATCAAGACGATTCCTTGGTCCATCGAATTTTTGGTAGATGTAAAGCTGGTTGTTTTTCCATCGATCAGGATTTGACCCCGATCCTGAACCTGAACGCCTGCCAAGATTTTCATCAAGGTGCTCTTCCCAGCACCGTTTTCTCCAATGACCGAAAGAACTTCCCCTTTTTCCAAAGTCAGACTGACGTCGGAAAGAGCGCGCACACCCGGAAAGGATTTTGACAGATTTTTGACTTCGAGCAGCGACATTAACCGCCCACTTTTTCTTTCAAGTCAGCCCAAAACTCGTCAATTTGTTCCGACTTGGTTCCCATGATGTCGCGACCGTCCTGTGTCACCGCCCGAGCTGGAACGTCGATGTACTTATTGGCAGGGATCACTTTTTGATTCCCTTTCAATAGTTCCGAAAGGATCCTGACAGATTGATAGCCATACTCGTAGGGGTTTTGGACGACAGTACCGATCACCGTTCCATCCTTGATGCCCTGAAGTGTCGCATCGTCTTCGTCGAAACCGGCAACTTTGACTTGATCTGATTTGTTTGCTTGTTTGATGGCTTGCAGCATCGCTGGTGGATTGTACGCGAATAAGCCGACCATCACGTCGACATCTGGATAAGTATTCAGCGCGTCTTCAGCCTTTTGTTTAGCAACTTGTGTCGCCCCTTGATCAACTAAAGTGGCAAGGATAGTAAACTTGTCACCTTCGACTTCTTCGACTTCGTCTCGCCATTCGAATTCGTTGGGGCGATCCATCAATTCGTCGATCACACCTTGCTGACGTTTTTTAGAATTATCTTGCTCCAGGCGACCGATGGCCAAAATGACGTTGGCTCCATCAGGGTAGGCCTGTTTGATTAACTTGCCAACAGTGCGACCTGCAGCATAATTATCGACTCCTATGTATAGCAGTCTTTCCGTATTTGGAGCATCGGAGTCGTGGGTGATTAACGGGATTTTCGAACCCCATTCGTTGATCATCTCTTTTTGATTGATCGCATCGATCGGGCTGATTGCCAACGCATCGATCCCGCTGGACAAAAGGTCTTCGACGATCTGTTTCTGTTTGGTGGCCGTTGCTTCGCTGGGAAATCGAACATCGACATCGACATCAAAATCCTCCCCACCGTCTTTGACTCCGACCTCGGCGATATTCCAGAAACTGGCAATTTGATTGGTGACAAACGCAATGGTTGGTTTGTCTTGATCGACTGGATCCCCGGCAAAAAGGGGGCTGCCAATTAGCGTAAAAACAAGGGCAAGCCCGAAGAATCGGAGATAGGGAAATTTGGTCATGGTTTTATGGTGGCTCGTTGGGTGTGGTTTGCAACATCGAATTGAAGCCAACTCGATCGGTGAAATTCCGACGATTCGACGCAAGTGTGATTCTGAAGAATCGCGGAACATTCATCTTAAGGCTTCGCTTTATGATGAAAAATGGCTCGACCCATGTCAAATTTGGTATCGTGCAGTCATTGCTTCGACCTAATCGGCAAAGTCAATTGATCAGGGAAGTTTCGCTGAGCGTTCGGTACCCGGTCCGAATTTGCTGAGGCAGAGAGAAATGGTCGATTGATAAAGGTAGATGGGCTGTTGACCGTTTATCAATCAACATTTCGGAGAGAAATAAAAATGTGGTCGGGGCCGGGTTCGAACCGGCGACACATGGATTTTCAGTCCATTGCTCTACCAACTGAGCTACCCGACCACAAATTGTGCTGAGCAATGATTCGCAGATATTAATCGAAAACTATAGAGCGTGCAATCGACAATCAGAACCCTAAAGACGCAATCTCAAACGAATCCGATTTTTGTTTCGATCAAGAGTTCTGCCCTGAAAATCTTGTTAAAAACGGATCCAGCTATTGTAAGGGTCAGCGAGCTTTAACCATAAGTTTTGCAATTCAAGGCACCCGTTGAGAAGAAATTGGAGAACGGTGTTTCAGATAATTGACAATGATCTGGGGAAAATTATCATTTAGATACTTGCCTGACCCTTCCAAATCATCAACATTCGAGATCACGATTCGATTTTGACGGCAACCTTGCTTTTTACATTGTTCGGGCTTCATTCATGAAAAAGCAGACAACTTGGGTAGCGTTAGTTTTGCTGACCAGTTTTTTGATACCAAGGTTAGGCCTTGGTCAGCAGGGCAAGTATTATCCTGATCATCCCGAGGTTGAGGCTTTGGCGACCCGGCTGCTCAATGGACTCAAAGCTCGTCCACTAGGTACCAATGGCGAAGGGGTCCTGGCTGCGTTGGCCATGCTTCAACATGCCAAGCGTTACAGACAGTTGGTTCCTAAAGACGATCCCATCATTAAAAAGATCGTCGAAGAAACGGCTGCCGAAATCAGGGAAGGTGCCGAAGATTCAACCGGCAGTAAATCCTTGACGAATTCCAGAGAGTTGTACCATCCTAGCTTGGCCGTCATCTTGTTGTGCGAATACGACGCTCGGAAATATCAAGAAGAGATCAAGATCATGCTGAAGTCGTTTACCGACAGGCAGCGTCCCAATGGAGCGTTTACGTATCTAGAAAAAAAGAACACCGGCGACACCTCTCAAACCCAATATGTAGCACTGGCATTATTTGTTGCCAAACAAAATGGTTTTAAATTTGATCCTGAGATCGCCAAAAGGGTCCTCGACTGGTTGTGCGCCTCTCAGCAAAACGATGGCACCTGGAGATACTTACTTTCAGGCTCTGGCAAAGCGAATGATCCGGGTCGACCCGATGGTGCCTCCCGACGCCCGACTCTTTCCATTCAGGCAGCTGCGGCAGGGACCGCTTACTTGTTGGCTGATTTGCTGCAGTTAAAAAAACGTGCCAAAAATATGACGAGCAACCTAATCAAAAATCCCGGATTGCCTAGGACTGTCATTCCGCACATCAAACCGCTGAATGTGGAAAACCCTTTGAAAAAAGAAGGGCCACTGGTCAGTTTCGACCGGGGAAAACTATCAGCAGCCACATCGGCTGGAAATCGCTGGCTGGAAGGAAACTATACCGTCGACATTGAACCATGGAATTTTTATTACCTTTATGCATTCGAACGATACGCCTACTTTCGCGAACAAGCCGAAGGGGATATCGGAAAAAGTAGAATGACAAAGTGGTACGACCAATCGGTTGAACACATTAAGTCGTTGGTTTCTGTCAGAAATCTGGTCGAAAAGTCCGGTTCTAGCAACATCGTCACGACAGCTTTTTCGATCTTGGTTCTTGTTAGAAGTAGCGAGATATTGGTGATGCCCGTTTCCAACAGCCAGTTGGACGGTGACGTAGGCTTTCCCACGGACGTTGTTTTAAGCTCAACGCAGGGCAAAATTACAGCGTCCACGCCCGAAAAAAATCTTGACGATCTTTTGTCGATGTTAAGCAACGACGACCTCAAGCAGGAACAGCTCCAACAGCTTGCTTCGAGTCTAAAAAAACAGGTGGTTGAATTCCGGCAGCGCGGCGAAAAGTCGAGAAGCGAGATTAAATCGTTTCTTCGCAGCATGATCGGTGCCAAGAACTATTTTCGGCGACTTATTGCTGTCCGATTTTTGGCAGGTGAGCAAGATATGGATAACGTCCCGGCCCTACTTTATGCTCTCGGAGACCCTGACTTTCGAATCTGCCTGGAAGCGCATAACGGACTTCGACTTGTTAGCCGCAAGATTGACTCTTTAACACTGTCACCCGATGCTGTCAAAAATGCGACGCGTGACCCGGTCGTTTTCCAACGTGATCCGGCTCTGGAGTCGAGGCTAAGAATAGAATTCAGCGAGATGAAAAAGAAGTGGACGGACTGGTATCTTAAGATTCGCCCGGATGCCGAACTACTGGATTGATGAGGTCAACATGAGTACGGATTTTAAATATCGAAGTAAAGCCCTTTTGAACGTGGAAACCCGCGCTTCAAACTACGACCGATTAAGCGGTGCCTTGGTCGCGTGCATCATTTTGTTTGGTTTTTTGTTTACTGTTCTATTTTTGGTTTGGCTGACGTCCGTTTTCGATTTTTCAAGGCGTGCCGCTGGACCAATATCAGAGGCAAATCGAGCGGGTGATACCAAGCCAAAGGGGGAGGCTGACGATTTCATCGAGCCTGGCGTTGAAGAGATGCCCGAAGTCGAAACACCCCAATTGGCACAGGCATTAGAGGCTGTGACCGATGCCGTTTCTGCCGTCAAAGCATCCAATGCAAAACGAAGCGGGACGGCAGCCCAACAAGGTCGAGGGGGCGGCTATGGATCTCGCGAAGGAGGCCCGGGCACCGGCGGTGATGGGATCCCCGAATCCAAGCGTTGGAAGATCAATTACGAAGCCGAAGACTTTAACTCCTACACTAAAATGCTCGCGTTTTTCAATATCGACGTCGGCGTTGTATCACTCGCAAATAACGACATTTGGAGGATTCGCGACATGGATAAAGGGGGGACGGCAACTCAAACGGACCGCGCTAGTGAAAATCGCACATTACGATTCACTCACCAAAAAATGAGGATGAAGCGATGGGACGTCGAAATCGCCAAACGGGCCGGAGTCGACATGACGAATGCGGCCGCTTGCCAGTTTTACCCTGAGTCGACGCGGGCAGTCCTCAGACAAGCCGAAGCCCAGTTTTTGGCAAGTAAAGGACGAGAGTTAATCGAAGTTCGGAATACCATTTTTGATCTCGAGTCGGATGGGAGTGGCGGATTTCAATTTACAGTCACTGATGTTCTTTATCGTTAGACATTTACGATTGGCGAGACTCCAGCGACGTTGGATCCTTTAATTAAAATAGAAACAGGTGCCGAGGCAGTATCCGGGGCGGCAAAATGTTCTTGAGCAATCAGCATGCGATATAGTCCTTGGATTTTCGATAATCCTGTTTCCAAGTCATTGGTTAAACATTCAGGTAACAAGAAAAGGCAATATGGATCAAATTTTCACCATTCTTGGGTATGTCATCTATTTCATCATGTTTTTAATCGCTCTTTGGGGTGCATTCTGCGTGGTTATGGTCTGGTCCCGAGTTCGCCAAAAACAGTTTGCCAATGAAGAACAACAGGAGCTGTTTCTGGAAGCTCTCGAAGAGCCATTATCCAAAGGCGAGTTCGATGCTGCAGCCGAAATCTGTGATGGGGACCGTCGGGCTACCTGTCAATTGTCTCAGTTAGCCATTGAAAATCGAAAACTTGGATTTGCCAAAGTGAAACAACTGGTCGCCGACCGATTCCAACGTGATGTTTTGCAGGACTTGGAATATCGATTGAGTTGGGTTTATACCGTAATCAAAGCGGCTCCCATGATTGGGCTGTTAGGAACCGTTTTGGGGATGATGGCGGCGTTTGCAAAATTGGCAGACCCCAATGCAACCGTCGTGGTTTCGAAACTTGCACAAGACATTCAATTTGCATTGATCACGACTGCCCTTGGATTGGCGATCGCCATTCCGTTGGTTTTGTGTACGGCCTATATCAACGTGGTCATTCGTAAAATGGAGGATCTTGTCTCCTATGGCCTCAACCAATTCCTGGAAATCTTTAAAGAGTCAAGCATTCGATTTCCAAATCGGTAATAGGTCAACGATGGTCTGGACAAATCGTTGAGTCACGTGAATGAGTAAAAATTGAGTTTCAATCCTATCAACGGTAGGGCAAACCGTGAGAATGAACTCGACCTGTTTTTTTGCCACAAACGAGATCGGAGATAGCGCTCGATGAGCAACGATACTGATTTGGAACTTCCCAAACGGAAGCGTACCGAGGAGGCCGACCTCGACATCACCGCGATGATCGATGTGACGTTTTTGTTGCTCGCATTTTTTGTGGTCGTTTCAAAAATGGATCCTCAGGCAGCAGTTCCGTTACCCAAAGCCAGTTACGGAGAATCGATCCCAGACAAAAATTGTGTCACCTTGATCGTCGTCAATGACAAAGACGACAGTTCCAAGTACGTGATTTACAAAGGGAAATCGATGAACGAGGACGACAAAGTCACCGAGGGCGATGAAGATGCTCAGATGGATGAAGTAGGTGAATTCGTTGAGAATCAATTGGTGGAATATCCGACCAAATCGGTGATTCTGATTAAAGCAGGAGGCGACGTCAAAACAGGCATCGTCGAATTGGTCAAAAAAGGAGTCAGCAAATCGGAGTTGGGCAAAACCAGACAACTGTTCATCGGAATTGAAGAGGAGCAGTAGTGAGCAAGAAACGAAAAAACAAAAAACAGAATCCGCCGGTTGATCACGGCGTAACAAGAGAAGACCCGAGTTTTGGACTTGATGAACCGAGCGAAAAACTAAATCGTTTCGATGGAAAGGACCCAAACAAAGACGGAAATCAAGGTTCGTCAGACCCAGCTGATGGCACCGCGATCGAGTCAAGTATCCCCAATATCGACGAACTGAAGTATCGGCAGATGGGATGGAAAGGAATCGACGCCGAACCGGAAGAAGAGTACGAAGAGGATGTCTCTTTCGGAAGTAAAGAACCAATTCCGGAAGATGAACTTGATATGACGCCGATGGTCGACGTGACATTTTTGCTGTTAATTTTCTTTATGGTGACAGCTTCTTTCACGTTGCAGAAATCCCTTGAACAACCTCATGTCGAATCCGAAGATCCAAGCACCAATTTTCAGGAACAGGAAGAACCTGAAAACGACTATGTCCAAGTTACGATTGATCAAACCAACACGTACTACGTGACGACCCGCGATCAAGACGAACAAGAAGCCCCCAGCGAAAACGAAATGAGGGCATTGGTTCGGGACGGAAAAGAGATGGCGGCAGCCAGACGAATGATAATCCTCGCCCACGTTGATTCTTTGCATTCTAAAGTGGTTACCGCTTGGGATGCCGGCGTGGTCTATGGAATGGAACAGATTGAAATTCGAACTACTGACGAAGACTTTTAGACCAAAGTCAATTTATAATTCACGAGCACTCATCGAAAGCCAAAAACGATATGTCACCTCGACAGTTGTTAAGCAATCTCGAAACTCTGGGGTCGATTTCCCCCAAAGTTTTGGCGAAACTTCGCGCTGAAATTGAAAACCCGGATAAAAACGTCAAAACCAAAGCGATTTTAAGTTATCTGGTCAAGAAAGGTGAACTCACCAAAAAACAGGCGATCGAACTGAAAAACCGCCCCGATGAAACGTCGCAAGTCGCCTCGGCAGTCGAGCCATTGGTGGCGTCAGCGAGTGGTTCAAGATCCACCTCCACGCCGTCGGAGGATTCGGCATCACTGATCGATATTGCTCCTGCCCCGATCGAAACCCCTGAAGTCATTCAACCAGAACCAATCGACTCGGTTGAACCCGAATTGGTCGACGTCATCGAACCTGAAGTCGATGATGTTCCTTCTGTCGAGGTAGAAACGAATCAACAGTTAATCGTGGTAAACCCTGCCGCTGAACCTGAACCGATCGAAGTCGATCCAATTCAACCCAACGACCCTTTCGGTGCAGCGGATCAAGGCGGGTTCGCGGAAGGCTTCGGAAACGATAATGATTTTGGACCGACGGAATATGCGACCGAGACTCCCAGCGGAGAAAACCCGAAGTCATTTGGATTCGCCGGAAAAAAAGATTCCAGTGATCAATGGGCCACGAAGTGGTTGTATATCGGATTCGGTCTGTTAGGACTGCTGCTGATCATGATTGCGGTTTTGTATTTGGCCAACATTGGCCAAAAACCGGAAGATATGTTCAAAGCAGCGATGGATAGCTACCAGGAATCAAGTTACGCCGACGCGACCAAAAAATTTGAAGACTACCTCGAGTTGTTTCCCAACGAAAAAGATTCAAAAACCGCTCGAGCCCTGCGAGTCAACTCAATTCTAAGAACCACCTACAACTCCAAAAACTGGTCCGAGGTCATTCAGCAAGCCAACACCCTTCTGCCGGAACTTGAAGCAGAAGAAGACAACAAATTAGACAAAATCAGGGCGGACCTGGGAGTTTTGCTACCTAACTCACTCGAAGCGATCACCGAAGTTGCCAAGAAAAAGCAGAACCTGGATGAGATGGTTTCCGAGTTAAAAACGATTGAAGAATACAAAAAAACGATCGACAACCCGGTCTATATTCCTGGTAGCGTCCGTAAAGTCTCGTCCATCGCCAACACTTTGGCCACGATCGACAATAACGTTCGAACCATCAAAGGTCAGATTAAAAAAGAGAATGAGTACAATGCAACGATTTCTAAAATCGAGGCCTTGGAAAAGGCTGGAAAAACGGAGGAAGCGTTTAATGCCTACAATCGTTTGATTCGCAACTATGGGGACCTTGCCGGGCGAGTCAGAATTCGTGAACTGATGATGCAGGTCAGCCGGCGAGAGATCGAATTGGTCAAAGCAGTTGACTTGAAAATCGACACTTTCGATGCGGCCAAACCGACGCCGATTATTGCGTCTCAAATCCTTGGTTCCCGAAGTGGTGCTCCGGTCGACGGACTGAAAGGAGAAGTCGTGTCGGTTTTGGCTGATGGGGCGGTTTATGGGATCGACGCTGGGCAGGGCACCATCCCTTGGCGATATTTCGTCGGATACCAGACAACGATTCAGCCATTTCGACTCAACGATCGAGTCGACATCATCTGCAGTCAGCGGACTCACGAAATCATGGCGATCGATCGTACCAGCGGCGAAATTCGCTGGAGAAGCGAGATCGGGGAGCCATTCGTTGCCCCGACAATGGGAGAACGGATGCTTGTCGTCACCACGAAATCAGGCAAACTGATTAAATTGGATTCCGACACTGGCAAATCTATCACCTCAATTCAGCTGCCACAAACGGAAGCCAATTGTTCAGCCGCGATCGCCACGCGGGACCCCGTTGTTTACCAAACGGGCCTTTACCATAACATTTATGTGCTTAATAGCCAGGACTTGAGTTGTAAGGAAGTATTTTACCTGGGCCACTACAAAGGGAGCATTTCGGTACGTCCGCAAACCTGGAGTGGCTATCTTTTGGTCGCCGTTAACGGCGGAGACTATTGTGATTTACACGTATTGAAGCCTCAAAAACAAGGCGAAGATTTGAAACTGGTGCAGAGTTTTTCCCGAATCACCAACGGTACGGTCTCAGTTCCATTCGAACGCTTTGGAAGGCTGATGTTGATGACTTCCGATAATGGCGAAATGCGGGTTTTGGAAATCAACCCTGTAGACGAAAACAATCCCGTTCGGGTTTTCGCCAACGATCGCTTTGAAACCAAGGGTGGTTCGAGATCCTATTTTTATACGGAAGGCAGTAATCTTTGGGTGGCAGGTCAAGGTTTCATTCGCTATCGAATTCGTCGGAATGAAGGTAAGTTTTCGCGAGAGATAATCACCGAAGGGACCGATACCTTTGTCAGTCAACTTCATAAATTAGATGAATACGTTTTGCACGTCAGACGGCGATTAGGATCGGGAATGCTGTCGGCATCGCTTTCGGATGCCAAGACTTTAAAACCAGTTTGGAGAACGGATTTTTCAGGCGCGATGGCCAGTGGACCATTCCGGATTGGAGATCAAATTGTAGCGGTATCGAATCAAGGCGATTTATTCTCCCTGGAGAATTATGATTCCAATCAAAGATTTGTGGATGCATCCAGCAAGGCCAGCACCGTAGTCCAAGATCTTCAATTTGATAAATCGGTATCGGTCGGAGAAGATTCCTTCGTCTGTCTTGGACCACCAGATCGTAGTGATTTTGTGGTAACCGACGCCGAATCAAAAGAAGTCGAACTAAAAGGATTGACCCCACCAGCAGACAAGCCAGCTTGTCAACCGATTTCAGTTGGTGGAGACCTGATCGTTCCTGCGATCACGGGCCAAGTAGCAAGAGTCAACGCGAAGAACGGCCGGTTGATCGGTGCACCATTCCAGCCACCTACCAAACCGGGAGTATCGACCCCGTGGTTGGAACCAGTTCCGATTTCTGACAGTCTGTTTGCAATTGCCCGGGGATCGGGCGAAAGCCCCAGCATGATTTACTTGCTGGATATATCGAATCGTCGATCAATTCGTGAAATCAAATCGCTCGATTACAACAGTTCTCCATTTAAGTCACGATTGGTTTACACGGGGCAAAACATTTTTGCGGTTTGTTCGAACAATGAAAACTCCGACAAACTGGTCTCAATCAATCCGAA
>JBCCSJ010000068.1:0-20601 GCA_039200505.1 Planctomycetota bacterium
GTTGTGTTCTCGACTTTGGCTAGATGCAACCTGTTGGTCTCATTTTTATCTCTTTGTCGATTCATTCGTACCAAAGTTATTATCAGAGAGGCCAATACGCCAAGTGCAGACATGGCCAAATTCAAACATGCTTGGCTTTATCGGTTGCTCTATAGAGTCTTGTATCGACGGGCTGACATTATTATCTGCCAAACCAATGTAATGAGGGACGACCTCATCAATCATTTTGGTGTCCCAAGTGAGAAAGCAATCACGATCTATAATCCAGTCGATGTCGATCGGGTTAGAGAAAAATTCCGGAGTTCAGAATCCCCTTTCTCTTCGGCAACCAACATCGTCGCCTGCGGGAAACTTGATCATCAAAAAGGATTCGATATTTTGCTCGATGCTTTTTCAAAAGTGAAAAAACAGAGTGGCGATGTGGTTCTTACCATCGTTGGGGAGGGGGATAATCGAATCGCTTTAGAAGACCAAATAGACTCCTTGAATCTTCGGGATTCGGTTGTCATGCCAGGATTCAAAACGAATCCGTATGCCTACATCGGCAACGCAGATCTATTTGTATTGTCATCGCGTTGGGAGGGACTTCCCAATGTCGTTTTAGAAGCTTTTGCCCTTGGAATTCCCGTTATTGCTTTTGACTGCGAAGGAGGAATGAAAGAAATTATCATCCCTGCGGTGAACGGAATTTTAGTTCCAAAAGAAAGCGCGGAACAACTTGCAGATGCGATCATTGGCCAACTTAAATCTCCTCAGACTTTTGATTACGACGAAAGCCTGAATAAGTTTTCGCTAAAATCGGTTGTGCAACAATACGCTGATACAATTCAAAGCCTGGTGCCGTAGAGTTACTGGCATAAGACTTTTGTTTAAGCTTTGCAGATGGCACCGTGAAATAGTGGCAAGTGAATTTTGTTAATGACCAATTTGCAGGTTCTGATTGATTTTTTTAATTACGATTTGCCGAACCTCAAATTATTGGTTCCGTTTGGGCCGATCTGGTTTGCCTGGTCTTGGGGTTGCCTTGTTTTATGCGGGGCTTTGAGAACGAAACGGCATTGGAAAACGGCGTACACTCGTAAAATTTTTCATTTTTTGATTTTCGTTACAGCCGCCGCCATCCAGCTTAAATGGGGCACGCCGATGGTTTGCCAGTTTGGGATTTCGGTCACGGTTCTGTTAATTTGGACGGTAACGTTTGGCAGATCGTCCGCGTTGTACGTAGCAATCGCTCGTCCCAAGGATGCTCCCTATCAAACGATGCACATCGTGGTTCCTTATTTTGCGACGCTCATCGGTGGTTTTTCGAGTGCGGTATTTTTTGGCAATTTTTCGGTTTTCGGTTTACTCGTTACCGGATTGGCTGATGCCATCGCCGAACCAGTGGGTGCAAAATTTGGCAAACACGAATACCGTGTGCCGAGCTTTGTCGGTTTAAAGGTTACCCGTTCATTCGAAGGGAGCACCGCGGTATTCGTGTTTTCGTTGGTTGCCACTGCTCTAGCAATAAGCAGTTTAAAAACGGAATTGAATGCGATGGAAATGGTTTATTGTCTGACATTGGTACCAGTGGCCAGTACCGTTGCAGAATCGATTTCGCCGCACGGGTGGGACAACCTTCCACTTCAAGTTCTCCCTAGTGGTCTGGCTTGGTCGATCGTCAACGGTCTTTAGTCGGGCTCTAACCGGTTCTAAAATTTTCCGGTGGGCTTGTTCGGAATCGTCACTGAAGACCAAGCCACCGTCTTGAAGTAGCATACAACTCAGCGATGTTCTCATAGCCAGCTCCGTTTCACGACGGCCAACGCATAAAATCAGGCATCACCATTTTTACTCTGACGAATCTTCCTGAAGAAGTTTTGCCTTCTCGGACCAAGGTTTTTGCCTATCAAACAGGTCTTTATAAATCCTGTATTCGGATGTTCTTGATTCGACTCCGATTCGATAGGCAGAACGGTCTAATCGCTTTCGCATCGAATTGAGTTCGTCCAGGTTTTCGGTTGCAAGACCAGCATTAGCTAGTTCGTAAGGATCGCGTTTGCGATCAAATAATTCTTCTGTTGCACTGACTGTCTCGCTTTCGTGGAACCAGTAAACATATTTCCATTGTTCGGTCACAACGGCAAGATAATGAGATTCTACAGGCCCCCAGAAATTCATCAGTTCCAGCTGCTCACGAATTTTTTGATCAGGTGATTCTAGCAGCGGCTTGATACTCACGCCGTCGATTCGGTTGGGTGAAGCGATTTCCGCAATATCAAAAATGGTCGCGGGGATGTCGATATTCCCAGTCAAAGCTTGACAGCGAGCGCCCGCGTGTTGGGTGCCGGGATGACAGATGATTAAAGGCACTCGGACAGATTCTTCGTACGGAATGACTTTAGAGCCATAACCGTGAGAACCGCACATGTAACCGTTGTCAGACGTAAAAACGATGACGGTGTTTTCCATCAGCCCTTTCGATTCCAATTCGGAAACGATCATTCCCACAGCCTGGTCGACGGCGTAAACCAGCTGATGATAGTCTCGCATCACTTCATTGAATCGATCTGAGTAGCCCCACTCTTTGAATCTTTTGTACTGTCGAAAAGTTTTTCCCTGCGGAGCCAAATGATGACTGTGAGCGCGACCGAAATTTTTCGGTTTCGGAAATTCCACGTTTCGATAAATTTCATCAAATTTCGGATCTGGAGTGACGGGGCGATGGGGTGCTTTAAAACTGATCGAAAGACAAAATGGTTGTCCTGTGTGAGCCGATGAACTTACAAAGTCTCGCCCAAAGGCACCGTAAGAAAGAGTCGCATGCGGATATTTTTCAGCATACGAACTCATCGACTTGTTTTTCTTAGTAGAAAAGCTGGTCTGGCCTTCACCGCCGCCCCACATGTCAAATGAGTCGGCTGGAAGTCGATCGAGACCCTGAATTTCAAATCCGAATTTCCCGGCAAAACCGATTCGATATCCATGTTTTTTAAGGAGCATTGGATAACTCTGATGCCACAGATCAAGCGGAAGTTTGTCCTTGGTGAAGTTGCAACCTGTGCGATACTCATAAAGTCCGGTCATGATATTGCAGCGGCTGGCCATGCAGATTGCGGTCGTTACATAATGGCTGTCGAAAATCATGCCACGTTTTGCCAAAGCGTCGATGTGAGGAGTTTGGACTGAGGGATTTCCATAACACCCTAACGTGCATAGTGCCTGATCATCGGTGAGCAAGATAACGAAATTTGGTTTGTCCGGCTGGTTGTCAGGCATTTCGAGAGGAGCAGAAATGACAAATCGTGTGGCAAAAAGCGTAAAAAAAACAAAAACCAGCAACAATTGAGTATTTAACCGGGATTTGCATGACATGGCGAATACCTTATTCTTGATGACGTAGGCAATTTATTTGGACTCAGCCAAAGTTTTAACATCCTCATCTGGTGTTAGTAGTCCATAGTTGTACAGGGCCAAACCAGTTTTCAATCGCCCACTCGTTGCCCAAACTCAGAAGGTAACTATGATAGTGTGCTTAGCAAATTGTTTTGGCTAAATGTCAGGACGTGAACTCACCCAACTGAAAGGTGATGACTTCGGTGTGACGTAGACACCGAGGCCTACCTGTCACCATTGATCGTCTCTGACCAAACCCGTTTCTTAGTAAGAGGTAACCAAATTTCATGGGTACAAAATCGGTTGAAAAAGGTATCACGCGATATGACATCGAGGAGCAAGGCACATATGGCTATATGATGCGTATCTCGCGTGAGGGAAAGCATTACAACGAGTTTTACTCGGACAAAAAATTCAAGGGAAAACGAAAGGCTCTGACTGCTGCACGAAAACGGTACGAGGAATTGACAAAGCTCTTACCACCTCCCAAAACCACCAAGGGAATTCAGACAAAGCGAAACCGTTCCGGTGTCGTTGGAGTTCACCTGGCTGTTTGCGAGTCGGTTTACGGAGAGAAATACCAATCATTCTGCGCTTCGTGGAAAACAGATGGTGGAGAACGAGGAAAGGTCAGTTTCTCTTTCAAAAAGTATGGCAAAAAGAAAGCCTGGGAAATGGCTTGCCTTGCTCGGGAACTCGAGACTACTGATCGTAAAAAGATTGAAAAAACCCACGAGAGTCGAACCAAAGCGGGTAAAAAATTCCCTTCGGTTCCTAAGGGTGGTTCACCTGTGAAGGCCAAAAAGAAAGCCAAGAAAAAAGTTGCGAAAAAGAAAGTAACCAAAAAGAAAAAAGCGACCAAGAAGAAGCGTTAGTCTTGCACTTGGCGTCAAATTTATTGGGCAGCATCCATCGATGTTGCCCTTTTTTATTGGAGCTTATGTCGAAAATACTTGTTCCTTATTCCGCGACAAACCAAAGTGTCAGATTGCGAAACTATGGGATCAATTTTGCTAATTCACAATCTCTTTCGCTTCAACCTTCGTCCGATTTTGGAATCAAGAATCGAAGATGATGAATGCAGTGAGCCACATGGAATTTTCCGAATTCCTCATGGCTCATCTTCCCAAAAGCGGGATGAGGATACAGGGGGCCAGTATGCCTCACGAACGACCCGACACATGATTCGAAAGCTTGGAATTCTTGATCGTCGTCGAGTCCGTCAGGAGGAACCAGTGATGGAGCGGTTTGCAAACCTGCCGGTGAACGGCCCGACATTATCCTTGGCAGAAGTAGTAATTTTAAAATGGGCCGTAGCGGAAAACCTAACAATGTCATCCACCATGGATAACCGTTCATATTGGCTTCGATCGTCAAACGAATATGACGACAAATTTGCCCCAGCGACCAATTTCCTGCTCTTTGGTAACCGTTGCCAAGAAGGCTCCGACATTCGCCCAAAACAGAATCAAATCCCTCTAATTCCAAATCTCGTCTCATTGACTTGCCGTCCTTTGATCCTGTCGATCAACAGGAGATTCCACCGTTTGGATACACTGTCAAATTCTCCATTTGCCTCTGCCGCGACGTCATTTAATTGAACGTCGGGTAACAATGGCCAACCAATCCTGTTGAGTCTCTGGTTTTAAAGAAACCGAAGTTTCGTCACCCTGCAGCGTGGTGGATTCCCCTATGTTTCCGGTTTTCGGGTCGAACCATTTCAATTCGAAATCAGATGCGACCCCTTCCAGTTTCAAGTCGACAGGTTGCCCGTTTGCGATGTAAACCAAGTAAATGTCGCCCGGTTTAGCAAGACAATAGGCAAAGTTTTTATGTTCAGAGTTCCCTACCAATTCATCGGAAGGTTGCATTTCCTGCACTGGAATTTTTTGACTGCGGAAAAATTCGAGAGCGATTCGGCAATAATCCCAGCTTTGATCACGTGATCTCCAATCTTCGCAAACGAGATCATTTTCTACAAATTTGTACCCAAAGTAATATTCAACTCCAGCTCCGCCACCCATCAAAGTTCCCCAAAGGGTCGCTTTGCGGACGGCATGCTGATCGTAAATATATTTACCAGTGTTATCTTTCCCGTCGAAGCCTTTATAACCCAGGTCAGGACAAACTCCGTGGGCAGCAGTTCCCGATTCATCGAACGTGATCACCCAGGGTCTGCCTGTTTTAGCCGATTTGGACAACCACTTTACAGTTTGCGAATGGGTTTGCTGAATTCCGCTGTTCTGAAGCGACGCACCCGTCAATCCAGATTTGTCCCCAATCAGTTGGTCATAAACTTTATCCTGCTGGTCCGGGAATGTGTGAACCACAATCGGGTGGCTGTAGGGATCGACAGAACGAATGTAGTCAATCATTGCAATTTGTTGTTTCGGAGTTTGTGTGTTCTCTTCTCCCAAATTCCAATTTAACGCAATATTGTGGCCGAATCTTGCAATGATTTCTTTCAGGTAAAGTTTTCTTTGGATGCCGAGATTCCCACCATCAAGACTGGTTGCCATGTAACCGGCTTTGCAATTGTGATCATCGTTTTCTGTTTCTTGCAGCTTAAAATGAAGATGCATATTTTTATCGGTCCCATGATCGAAAACGATTCCCCACTGCATCAGTTTGCTGCAGTCATAGTGCAACTTGTCATTCCGACTTACAAATGGCCAAACATTATCCCCGTCGCCACCTGCATTGTAAGTCAGAAATGAAAATGCATTGCATCCTTTTCCAGACAGGTAATTAATGGCTCCGATAAGCCCACGCCCCTTGGTCCCTTGCCATTGAGGATCACCCGGAGTCCAGTCCTGCAGATGAGCTTGGTACTTTTTGAGTTGACACTTTTTGGGCTTGTTAGCTACGGTTCCGTCAAAGTCTGCAAACGCGAGCAAAGTTTCAGGGGCGTCGGCACCTGCTTTTAAGAAATATTCGCCGCTACCAGCGTGCTGTAAGTAGCGTTTGCCAACGTATTGAAGCCTTCCTTTTTTTCGAAGGCTGGAGTCGGGCGAATCCGATTCTCCAACGACAATGCTGCCCGATTTTTGGACCAACATCTTGGCATCAACCTGCGACTCGATCGCTGCTAACTTGCCTTTTAAGATTTGGATTTCGTACTTCCAGTTTCCAGCACGATCCGGAGTGAAGTGGACCTTCCAAATGTTTCCAGACTCGGAACCGGTTTCAGCTGGATTCCCATCGGCGTCGAAAAAACCAGGAACTTGATATTTGGTACCATCATCGTGAATGAAATTTCCTTCGACGCGGTAATCCGCGAATGGATTGGGATCGTTATCAAGTTCATGAGCGTAAGGTCCGTTGACCGCAAATGTCATTTTGTGCCAAACCATGCTCTGTCCGGTGAGTTCCAGCGAGCCATCGCCATCGGGCTGTCTTGGCATAATTAGCGGTTTGTCAGAAGAGTTTTCGGTTGGACTGGTTGATTTGTCTTGCTTATCCGCGGGTGTTGGGGATGGGCCAGCTTGCTGTTTTGGTGCAGGAATAAATTCGAATTTGGGGAGGAGGGCTTTGTTTGCGGATTTCACTTCGGGGCCGACATCATTGGGCCTGGCAAAGTCGCGGTTGCTTGTCATGATGAATTTGTCAAACTCAAATCCATCCTCTCTCATTGAAAAATGGATCGTGTGCACACCCGGTTTTTCAATATCAAGGTAAATTTCGTAAGGCACTCCGCAGTGTTCTTTTTGGGTACGTTGTTTACTTTCCCACCACCACTGTCGTTTTCCCGCACACCACTGCATTCTCTGTCCGTGTTTGGGCCAAGTTCCATTCACACCGACGTGAATTCCGTTGTCTTCCGAGCCGGTCGAATAGGCTCTAACCCAGACATAGTATCGACCTGGATTGGAAAAATTTACTTTGTAGTAGGCAACGCAAACTTTGCCCGGTTCGTTGGAAAAATTTTCGCCTTGGATCAGTTTTTGGCTATGATTCCGGCGAGTGTCGGGAAGAATTTCGATGTAACAACCGTTGCTTGCTCCTTCAACATGTTGCGGATCGCCATCTGGCTTCAGTTCCGGGGTTTGCCCTAGATTGGATAGATAGAACGCGCGTTTGCCAGAGTCCTGTTTGAAAAAATATTCTGCTTCAACAGCGACAAATCCGTCTACCTCTTCAAAGACAACATCTTCGGCCACAATTGGTTGGGTCAAAGTTTCATCGCCGATTAGAGCCCCAGTTGAATTGAGCAGGCAGGCAACAAGAACATAAAGTAAATAAGTATTTTTCACGTTTTTCCTTTCGTCGTCAGAAGGACTCCATTTTAGCAAACGGTAATTTGGATTGGTCCGAGACTTCGGATGTTTATTGAAATTTGATAAACTCCTGACGTTGATCGGCATTATTCAATCAAACCAGAGTCTTTCAATGAGCACCCTGTTTCGTAGCCCGGTTTTATTCCTTTTTGCATTCTTTGGGTTTTGCATCGCTGGGCAGACTTTGCCTGTCTACGCATCTGGCGGTTCGGGTCTGCCGGTAACGACCGTTGATGACGCCGACGAATCGAAGCCTGACGAAGTCAGCCAGATCATGAAACGGGTTGAAAAAGCTTTGCCTGGTGAAGAGTTCAAAGGACTAGTCGAAGAGCTTGAAAAAACAGTAGAGAAAAACCGATCGAACGCCTTGATCAAAAATGACGCTGTGATTTTTGGCATTTTGATGTTGATGCTTGGTTTTATTTTTTGGACCTCCAGCAGCCAGATTAAATTTTTTAAGCAGTTTTACAAGTTCGTTCCGATGCTGTTGGTGTGCTATTTCCTGCCATCGTTGCTTACCTTTTTCCACATCGTTGATCACAAAAATTCCGAACTTTATTTTGTGGCAACTCGATATCTCCTCCCTGCCACGCTGGTCTTTTTAACTTTAAGTATCGATCTCCAAGCGATTTTTCGACTTGGTCCCAAGGCTTTGATCATGTTCCTGACTGGGACAGTCGGCGTTGTACTTGGCGGCCCAATTGCTGTTTTAATTGTTTCCCTAATTTCACCTGACACTATTGGCGTCGAAGGGCCCACAGCGGTCTGGCGAGGGTTGAGTACCGTCGCAGGAAGCTGGATTGGCGGAGGTGCCAACCAGGCGGCGATGCAGGTCGTTTTTATGACCCCTGATACAAGTGCGACAGAAGCGGTGAAGGACGAACTGACTAAATTGTACAGCGTCATGGTCGCAGTCGATGTTTTCGTTGCCGAAATTTGGATGGTGTTTCTATTGCTTGGTGTGGGTAAGGCGAAACAGATCGACCGTTTTTTCAAGGCAGACGCGTCGAGTATTGAAGTTCTGCAGGAAAAGATGGAATCCTTTAGCAAGCGAGTCGCGCGAGTCCCGACCGCTACTGATTTGATGGTCATCGCCGCCATTGGATTTGGAGCAACCGCTTTTGCCCACTGGGCGGGTGGGGAAATTTCATCCATTGTAAAAACACAAATTTCCGAAACCATGGTCGAATCAACCGTCACCAATTCAGATGGTGAAGAAGTCATCGTCTCCACCAGCAGTTACCAATGGATGAAGGACTTTGGATTGGCCAGTGGTTTTTTCTGGCTGATTGTTTTGGCGACTACCATCGGCATCTTGCTTTCTTTTACTCCCGTTCGAAATTACGAAGGAGCGGGTGCATCGAAACTGGGGACCGTATTTATTTTTGTTCTAGTAGCTGTTATCGGGATGGGGATGGATATTCGAGCGGTCGTAAAAAACCCAGGCTATTTTTTAATTGGTGGAATTTGGATGCTGTTCCACGTCGGACTCCTTTTTTTGGTCGGGTGGTTTATCCGAGCTCCCTACTTTTTTCTGGCCGTGGGAAGTAAAGCGAATATTGGAGGTGCCGCGAGTGCCCCAGTTGTTGCGGCAGCTTTTCATCCAGCCTTAGCTCCCGTCGGGGTCTTGTTGGCAGTGCTTGGATACGCGTTGGGCACTTACGGAGCGTTGATTTGTGCTTCGATGATGCAGGTTTTGACACCGGCTGGTGGGTAGCTGATCTTTAAACCCAGAGTTTTAACGGACCGCTGGCTAACTGTAAAATTCAGCCATTTTGGCGTTAGCCACGGTTCCGAATCTGACGCGTTAATGCTTTTTTTTTGATGCTTCGACCGCTTAACTGAATGAACAATTCAGCCATCTTGACGGATGTATAACAAAACAGAACGCTAATTCTGACAATCCTTTAAGCAAAAATGAATCGAAGGATCACCTGCTTTGATAGAAAGACGCTGTAAAGAGCCACCCCCCCGATGATGAGAGTGCCCACGATTAACAACAATCTTGCGGTCGACTCTTTCTTGATGGCGACCACCTGAGCGACAACACAAACAAACGCGACAATAATCAACTTGAAAGTGATCATTCCAGGCAATCCCCAACGTCGAATAAAAAAGTTGGCAATCGGATTGGCTTCGACAGCACCTAAACTCAACACAAAGTAGGTCAGGAAGATATCAAGACAATTGGCCAAAATGAAGTAAGTGGTTTCGTTTTGTAGTTTCGCTTCTCCAAATACAAAACCGCTCGGTCGTTCCGATCCAGATTTGCGGCGTCGAGATCCTCGCACCTTACCAGGAGTGGTGCTGCTGATTTTCCGGGCGGCTTTTTGGTTGCGTTTGGAATTTGGATTCTGGGATCGGGATGTTGGATCAATGCCAGATGTTTGGCCGCCGGTTGAAGGGGCTTTTTTTGTGGAACGATCTCTTTTTTGACCGGCGGTAGAGTCTGAATGATTGATTTGTTCCTTCAGAACAAGATAAGCTTGCTGAACCTGTTGAAACGCCCAAGTATCACCTCCCAAGTCGGGATGATGTTTTTTCGCTTTTTGGTGGTATGCGGATTGAATCTCTTCCAAAGTCGCATCTGGGCTCACTCCCAAAATCTTCCTTGGGTCCATTTTGAATGCCTTTTTATGAATGACGAAAAAATGAGGTGGGAATATTCCGGATCAATTTCAAAATGAATCAACCTATCATTGTGGCTGTTCAGGTTTTTCTTTACCAGTTGGTCGATTTTGGTATGATACTCACGCGGTCGTGAGCCCGTCTGAGTTTCGTCTCATTCCTTCCACCAACCACGTTTTCGAGGCTTTAACCCCAGGTGAGTTGAGTGTCAAAGTTACAAGATTTACGAAGAGGATTCACCCTGATTGAATTACTCGTCGTGATTGCCATCATCGGCATTTTGGTCGCGTTGTTATTACCTGCAGTTCAATCGGTTCGCGAGGCCGCTCGAAGAACCCAATGTTTGAATAATGTTCGGCAACTTGGTTTAGCCGCCCATTCTTACGAAACGGCAGCCCAAAGATTTCCCAGCGGTTGGCAACAGCAGAATGGATGGGGGTGGACAACCGAACTACTTCCATTTTTTGAGCAAGAGAATCTGTACAACAAATTCGATCTAGACCAGTCATTGATCAAGCCTGAATTTTCAGCCTGGATTCGAACTCGGATAAGCGGTCTGTTTTGCCCATCATCGCTCAATAGTTCGTCGACTTTTCCGCTTGAATTAGAGCCCGATGGTGACTCGTTTGAAATTGGCAGGACCCATTATGTGGGGTGTATTGGGTCCAGCGTGGCGACTGAGGAGATGGACGATGGACAAACATGTCCCTCATCGACGTTGACTGGTACGGATGACTTTATTGACGGGGTATTCTACGAAAACAGTACGACGCCGATGCGGGATATCCGGGATGGAACCAGTTACACCATTTTAGTTGGGGAAAAAAGCTCTGACATTTTCGATTCGCAATGGAGTGGCGTCGTGGGAGGTTCCGTTTATCCCGGCTGGCGTGTTGTCGCCTGGACGGGTGAACCGCCAAACAATCCAATGAGAACAACACCCAAGATCGTGATTCAAAACGGGGTCGAGGTTCCACTTGAAATTCACTTTCACGGTTTCGCCCAGTTCAATAGTATGCATGCCGGCGGATTCACGATGTTTGCCATGTGTGACGGATCGGCTCGACAAATTTCGAAGTCAATTGATCCAATCATGTTTCGTGGAATGGGCACCATTCAAGGCAGCGAGATCATCAGTTTAGAGTAGCCACCCGCTGACTTCGGCTAGGATCAATCGCCAGATTCAGGTGGCAAAAATGCAGACTGAAATATTCGAAAAGCACTGGCACTTAAAAAGAAAGGCCAACGGTGATGAACCAGCGGCCTTCTTTTCCGTATTTAGCGTTTGCAGACCGTAACAGGTGACCCACTTGTACGTTCGTCGAATGCAAATTTTTCAAACCAATGCTTGCTAGCCCTACGATTGCTGAAAGTTTCTAAAGAATCCCCCTCGGAATAAACGAAACATAAGTCAGGAAGTTAATTCAACGACCAATCAGAGCATTCGCTCTGAATAGATTTGTCATGGTCCTGATTTAATGACCGCTCGGGGGGAAATCGAAAGACTGGCGCTGCCAGTCTAAAGTGCGGCAGGTATGTAGACCCAAGCTACCTGCAGGACTGCATTTTCTCTCAGGCGATATCTTCGCCACTGTGTTGTTTCAAGCTGAGTAGAGTTTGCCGAATTTACGGGTCTGATTTTTCGTTCTCGTACAGTCTTGGTGATTTCACGCAATTGTTTGAATGTGCATAGCCGATGTCGTAACGGGCGAGTGAGTATGGAAACGATCTCGTTCATAGTAGCGATTATTAGTTTGTTCTGACCCAGATATCCTCGCCAGGATACGGGACAAACGGTTACATCAGGATACGTCAAACACGTAAAGCGGTGTAGCGAAAGACGATTCAAAGTGTTTATGGAGAGCCTGCGATGAAGGTGTTCACAACTGGACAGGTCGCTAAGATCTGTAAGGTGGCCCCGCGCACGGTCAGCAAGTGGTTTGATTCCGGCCGCCTGAAAGGGTACCGGATCCCCGGATCACAAGACCGTCGTATTCCACGCGAATACCTGATCAAGTTTCTTAAAGAGCATGGCATGCCTTTAGGAGATCTAGAAGATGAAGCGATGGCAAAAATATTGATTGTCGCTCAGGATCAGGTATTGATCGAGAATCTCAAACGGGAGTTGCCTCCCGAGAAATCTTTTAAGGTTGCTGTAGCTGCCAGCGGATTTGAAGCTGGTATTCAAGCTGAAAGCTTCCACCCAGACTGCATCATCACCGACTTCTCGATCGGTAAAGTAGAAGCGATGCAGATCTGCCAAAACCTGCGGAAGAATCCCGATTTTTCGGATACGATTCTGATCGCATTGCTGCCCGATGATGGCCAACCCATCACATTCGATCGGTCCGCAATCAATGAGACTTTTAAGAAGCCGTTCGATGCCAGCCTTTTGGCAGAACGACTTCGAACTTTGATCGGTTCATTGAAAGAGCTTGTTTAATCAGACCCGATTAAGCCCGCCGCGAATCAATGAACTGCAAAGTGATGCTCGCCGTCTTTCGCACAGACCGCTATCCCAGACCCCTGGGTAGCGGTTTTTTTCGTGAATATTTTTAAAGCTAGTTATCCACTCACGCGCGGTGCAATCCTTCTGCTATCTGGACGAGTAATTGGTGCGCGATTTCTCGATTTTCACCAACTTGAAAGACAGTCCATAGTACGAACGAGAGTACGCTAGTCATCTGATTTGGCAATCGGGATTCTCTCCCCATTACACCGGTACAAATACGCTTGGCGACGGTTATTCCCGGCACATCAAACCGGTTAATAGCATGCGGGAACAGTCGAAAAATGCTTGGGAAAAATCGAATTGCCAACAGAGCGAAGATTCACATCTCTGTTAGAGCTTTCCCGCAGATTGAAGCATCATCAATGAACGAATTTACGCACTTCGACAAAAACGGCCACGTTCGTATGGTCGATGTTGGAGCCAAACCAACCACAAGCCGTATGGCCACTGCATCTGGGATCATCGAGATGCAATCCGAAACTCTGGATCAAATCAAAAACGGTCAAATCAAAAAAGGTGATGTGCTTGAGGTTGCTCGAATTGCCGGAATCATGGCGACGAAGAAAACCGCGGATTTGATTCCCCTGTGCCACAACATCTCACTCAATTCGGTCACCATCAATTTCGAGATCATCGAACCGACTGCCATTCAGGTACACGTGAACGTTTCGGCAACCGAAAAGACCGGAGTTGAAATGGAAGCGCTTTCTGGTGTCAGCGCAGCGTTGCTTACGGTTTATGATATGTGTAAAAGTCGCGATCGAGCGATGTTGATTCGTTCGATTCAGCTCGATCGTAAGTCGGGCGGCAAGTCTGGCGAATTTAAACGGAATCAAGACTAGTTTTTCATTTGCTTTAAAGGATAGTTGCGTGAGTCAAGCAGCAAGCCATGGGATGCCGGGGGATCCAGTCAATGGTCGTCCAGTTTCTGCAACCATTGCAGAAGCACAACCATTGGACATGAGTGATGTTTATGCCCCTATCAAATCGGAACTAGCCCAAGTAGAAGCGACTCTGAAACGAGAGTTATCCAGCGAAACTCCGTTTGTCGATTCGCTCTTGGAACATAGCTGGATGCTCGGCGGGAAACGAATCCGACCGGTGCTGCTGCTGTTAGCCGGAAAGTGCGCCGGTAACTTGAAGTCAGGACATTTCGACTTGGCGGCCGCCGTTGAGATGATTCATATTGCAACATTGGTCCATGATGATGTCCTCGACAAAGCCACCCATCGTCGACACCAAGAAACCGTCAACTCGAAATGGGGCGAAAAAGTAAGCATTTTGCTAGGTGACTATTTATTTACTCACGCCTTCCACGTGGCTAGCAAAGCTGGGTGTGCCGAGTCCCTGAATTTGCTTGCCAAAGCGAGCAATCGGGTTTGCGAGGGTGAAATGCGACAAAATGCCTGGCAAGGCAATTATGCGTTAAAGGAGGCGGACTACCTGCAAATGATTTCGGAAAAGACAGCCGAGCTTTGCAGTATCTCGTGTCTATTAGGTGCCAAGTTTGCAGGCGCACCTACGAGTAATGCCGAAGAGTTTGAAACATTCGGAAGATACCTTGGCGTAGCTTTTCAGATCATTGACGACGTGTTGGATTTAGTTGGTAAGCAGGAGAAAGTTGGCAAGACGTTGGGCACCGATTTGGTTAACCAAAAACCAACACTGCCTTTGATTCATTGCCTCGAAAATTCCTCGGATTCACAAAAGAAGCAATTGATGAGTCTACTGGAAGATCCAAACTCAAATCACAAACAGTTGCTGTGTCTTTTGGATGATACCGATTCGATTGAGTATGCTCGAGCCGCTGCACGTGAAAACGCCGAGTTAGCCGCTCGGTTCACGGATTCACTGGCTGACTCTGAAGCTGCGGATGCCTTGAGAATGCTATCTCAGTTCGTGTTAAGTCGAACTTTTTGATAGGATATACTTCTTCAAAACAACCGTTACGTTGATGATTGAGCGGTAGGTTTACTTCAGAACCATTGGGGACCAAGTGGTTTAGGCACTCCTACCCAATCCACCAACACTTACCCGTTTTGAACACACACTCGGCCGAGAGCGGTCAAGCTATCACTGGACCTTATCTACTTTTTGTCTTGGTTTCGACCGAGCCTTCTGGTTTTTTATCCAGCATTGGTCGGACTTCTTCAAAGAAGTCATGAATGTCGCGAAACTGTCGATAAACACTGGCAAAACGGATGTAGGCAACGTCGTCGAGTTCGACCAGTTTTTCCATCACCATTTCGCCAATGAGGCGGCTTTCTAATTCCGAAGTGCCTTGCATGTAAACACCTTGGACAATCTCGGCGATCGCCTTTTCAACTTCGTCCGTTGGAATCGGTCGTTTCCAACAGGCCCTTTCGAGCCCTTTTCTGATTTTCTCTGGGCGAAAAGGTTGGCGTGAACCGTCTTTCTTCACGACCTGTATTTCTAATTCTGCAACTCGTTCATACGTCGTGAAACGTTTATCGCAATCCAGACACCGGCGTCTTCGGCGAATTGAAAACCCGTCGTCGCTGGATCGCGAGTCGATTACTTTGTCGTTGTCTTCTTGACAGTAGGGGCACTTCATTTTTTGACCAAACTTGATTGGTGATCTGACCACTATAACCAAAAAGAGGTCTCACCCCGGGTTTCGTCGCTCAAATTCAACAAATCGGACGTCAGATAGTTGGAAAAAAATTGCCTGGAAAAAGATTGCCGACACGAGTTTGCCGGTTACAACGCTTCAGGCAATGAAAGCATTGCCGATTGGAAGCCTCAAAGTACGAAAAAGCCAGCAACCAATTTTCGGCATAGCCCAAATTAGTCAAACTGTCAGCGCCGGTTAATTACGCCTGAATGTGTTGCGGGAGGTTACTCCGACAGGATTCTAACGACTAACTGCCACCAGCCGTCCAACACCTCTAAAAAAAAATGAATGAGCGTCAATTTCGTGGTTGGCCGGAGATGTTACTGACTTCTGGTTTGACTTTTTTGCCACAACAGCCGATCGTTTTTTTCAATTCGCGATAATAATCATGGCATTCGCCGCATGCGGTGACGTGATTGCAAACCTCGCTGCGTATCCTGCAACAATCAATTTCATTTTTTACCAGTGAAGAAATGTATTGCTGAATCCTCAAGCATTCTTTCTCGGGCATTTGCACCGAAGATCGAGTTCCAGATTGGATCAGCGTCGTCCAACCGATGAAGCCAGCTCCAACGGCAGCCGAGCTGGCTATTAATACGATTGCAACTGCACTCGAAAAGAAAATCTTTTTGGCGAGCGGGCGACCTGCGACATCTTGAATCAATCCAGGTTGGCAGGGGCCCCAGCCATCTTGGCCGTGGTTCGTGTTCATGCAAAACTAACTAGGAAAAATTGGTAAGGTTTTTCGAAAATTAGGTGAATCACATCTCTGATGCTGTGCACCAGAATACACGGTATTCCAAATTGAGGGAAAATGAAACTTTGATTCTATGGTGTGTTGTGAACACCACTGAATCGAGGCACAAAACCGGGCTCACGGGCCTGTAAATCGTTCATTACTCTTGGTGCAACTTCATTGACTTCTTCAGCAAGCCGCTCGAGATCATGGATCGTCACTCGACGCCTTGAAATTTTGAGTAGGTTTTCCTTCTGAAGTTGTCCGAGAACCACGGTGACTGTTTCACGAGTACTGCCGATCAAGCACGCCATTTCTTGATGAGAAAGACGAATGTTCAATGTGATCCCGTCTTCAGTTCGCTGTCCGTATTTTTCGCTGAGTTCCAACAAAAGGTGAATAACTCTTTCGCGGTTAGACCGGAACAACAAATTTCGAAGCCTTCGTTCGACTCTTTGTCTCCGCATTCCGATTAATTTGGTGACACCCAAAACCAAGGTTGGATATTTGTAGATGACTTGCATCAGAGCCTGCTTGGGCATCATCACTAGAGTCGTCTTTTCAGTAGTTTCAACGTACTCACCTCTTTTCTCGTTTCCGATCAAAGCGAGTTCGCCGAAGATCTCTCCGGAATCAATGAATCCGATGATCGACTGTTTCCCTTCAGGAGTCGCATGGCAAACTTTCACTCGGCCTTGTGCTACCAGTAGGACGGCGTCGGCTTGATCTTGAGGAAGGTAAACCGTTTCACCTTTCTTCATGACGCGGGTTTTTGACTGGGCCTCAATTGCTGCCACATCCGATGGCTGAAGTTGAGAGAAAAGATTGCAATTCTTGATGTACCAAAATGTGTTGGCCATTTGTCTATCCTGATTGGATCCAAATTCAAAAAAGAGTCACGCGTCGTCTTGGTGCTGACGCTATAACCGCGAACTGGCTTACAAGTTTTCCTCTAAACATCCAGAAATTTCCGATTTAACTGAAGTTTCGAACTTGTCAGCATCGTTGAGATGATTTTACGCAGGCAAATAACGTTCAGTTTTAAAATTCACCTAAAATAAAGAAAAAACGCCTGAAACGGGTAGCTTCAGGCGTCAGATGTTGTCTGAAACCGATTTCAAATTAACAAAACTTCATTTATCTTCCGCCGCGTCCTCCGCCAGCACCGCCTCGCCCACCGCGAGTTTGACCTCCGCTTCCGCGACCTGAAGCTCCGCCACCCCGTTGGCCTCCGCCCTGCGCTTGGGCACGAAACGCATTCATCATCATCCCTCGAATCGCTTCTGTACTTCTAGCAGCGTTCGCTGCCGTTTGTTTGTTAGATGTAGGTGTCTGCCTTCCGTTGGGCTGTCCGTTAGTGGCTCCCATTTCTTCGGTTTGAATTTCCAGCTGGCTACCGTAACGGGCAATCAAAGCTTGAAGCATGGCTGAACCATTGCTGACGGGAACAATTTCAACTTCCAAAGGCGTGCTTAACTCTTTGACGTCCAATCGTTCAACGACTTCCAGAATTTTGTCATAAATATATTCGGGACCCGTAACAAGTAGTTGGCTTGTTGTTTCATCGACATCCAGCTTGGCCTTGGGTCTTTTTTCTTTCAGATCAGAAGATTGACCTCCCCCTTTGCCTCCACCGGTCATTTGCTGAACAGCTTTGGCCATGGCCGCCATTTCTCGTGCCTGCTGGTTTTGCGGGTTGCTACTTTCTCCCGTATCAATCAAATCCCCTAAATGTTCCTGAATTTTTTCTTTGAGTTCGGCAGGGTCGCGATGGATCACATCGATGGTCCGAAAAATCCCGATGGTGTTAGGTTGGTGAGGAGCTTCTGCACGGTCAACGACTTCAAGGAGTTCAGTGATTAAGTCCAGATCATTGTTGGAAGCCCCTTGAACGACTAACGCGTTTAGTGGCATGTAGGCAAGGAAACTGACATCGCCTTCCAGTGTCGCTGTTCCCGAGCCACCGCCTAGATCGCCACCGAGTAGCCCACCCAAAAGGTCATCCCCGCCTCCCATCATATTGGAAACCATCCCGCCCAACATTCCGCCACCACCGCCGCCGCCAGAAGAGTCGGATAGTCCGAAGAATTGATTCACAAAATCGAGAACCTCATCAGCGGGACGAAACTCAATTAGAAAAAATTGAGGAGTTTGGAGAGAAGAATTGGTGGATGACAGGCGAGATTCGATCATCGACTCCAAATCATCCAACGCGTCAAGATCTTTAGAATAAAGCTTTAATCCATACTCAGTAAATACTGCTTCGATAGGGGAGTTGGGGACGGTGGGAATGTCAGGAGCAGGAATATAGTCGGAAGAACGTGGGCGAACGGGGTCTTGTTCGTCGCTGGTTTGCCCAATTTCTTCTTGGTAGGTCAACAGGCTGCGGGAAAGCTGAACTGTGACCCAAGCTGGGGCATAGTATGCGACTTGCTTGAACCATTGAGTTTTGAAATCCGGGTTGGTTTTATTCTTTCGATAAAAATCAGGATCCGTTGCTCCTCCTTTTTGCAACTCTTCTAAAATCTCCCGCTGCTGCCGTTCTAATTCGGTTTCTTCAGGAACTTTCGTTTCCGAAGGGGCATTTCGAAACATTCGGTTTCTTAAATCTTTTCGATCTTTAGGTCGGACAACGTTGATTGAATTTGTTCTTCCGGCAGATCCGAGAAGATCGGGAAGAAGGCTCGCAATTTCATCCTGTTGACGTGGATCCATTTCAATCATGCGGGTCTGACTACGCGGACCGGTTTCGATTTCCGTCGATTCGGCTTCCAACTTGGCGATAATCCCTTCCACCTCGGTGACTTCTTGAGGCTTGCCGCGAACGTAAACGAGACCTTCAACTGAATCGCCTCGAACGACCGGGCCTGAGGTTTCTTCGGCAGTCTGCCCGATTAGTTCCTGAACCAAAGCGGCTAGAATTGCAGCGTCGCGGTTGTAGACGGGGATAACCTTGAAAGTTTCATCGTTGGCACCGGAAATCGCCTGAAGTGTGTGGGCTACTAAGTCATGCAAGTCCTTAGTCGCTAGAACGACGATGGCTCCCGTCTTTTGATCTTGCTGCATTCTCGTGGTATCGTCCCGATCCTCAAGCATCGTTTGTACCGTCGCAAAAGCGAGTTCGGAATCTGATTTAACAGGGTAGCGAACCAAATAGGGTTTGTCGGCTAAGGCTGGATCATCGGTACCTTCCAAAGGGGTGTCCAGCATTTCAGCAACCTCTTCGAAATCCTCGATCGCCTTTTGTGTGCCGCTTATATAAAGTTCCGGACTAAACGGATCGGCCCCGATGGTGAGCGTTCCGTCTTCGCGGATATTGCTATCGGTGGGCATGTTCAATAATCCGCGGGCAAACGCCATGAAATCTTCGCCGTCACGGTGCTTTAATTTGTACTTTGTGCGGACAATTTTTTCGGAATCACGCCTACTTTTCATCACGGAAATCAAGTCACGCATCTGTCGCAGATTGGCTCCCGTTTCGCGAACGTGAATTTGGTTGGCGATTGGAAAAACGGCATAGAACCGTTCGTTCTGTTCCGAAACCAGCGGTTCAAGTTGATCGTAAACCTCATTAGCATCCAGGTCATCCAGGTCAAAAATGCAACTGATGGTTTCGTACTTGCCACGTTCATTCAGATCCTCTACAGCCACTTTTTCGATCAGATCGTCAGGGAAATTGGCGTCGGATACCTTGGCCAAGATCAGCATTTTCCGATTTCGAATCAGCGTATAAGGTTCGGGTCTTAACCGACGCAGGGCATGATTCAACTGATCCAATGCCTCAACGACGGTGAATCCTTCACGCTCCTTTAGATTAAATGTATTTTGAGGCCACTCAGAAACCGGCTGCAAAGAGTATCCGGCCTGCTCAGCAAACCAGGGAATGACATCTTTGTAGTCTTGGTCTTTAAAGGTGAAAAATATCTTCCCCTTTTCATCGATTTGATTTTCTTCTGCTGCACCAAAGCGTTCTATTGGTTTGGGCTGCTCAGTCTTCTCTTCCTGCCAAGCTTGGGCTTGAGGGGTCCCCAGCAATAACAGGCCAAGCAAGACAAAAGTGAACTCTTTAAAAATCTTCATTTTGAATCCGTTTAGAATATGACGGGCACCTGACCCGTGATCGTCATTAATAATCGCTTCTGGGAACCCGATGATTTCGTGCCAACGCTGGCTATCCACCTCATTCCCGATGTCCAAAATTAAGCCTCGAAAACCGGTCGAAAATTGAAAGAAACCAACTCGAAGCCCTGTATTTTCCTAGTATTGCTTCGATCATCTGGGAAAACGATCGAAACTTTTGCTTGGCTGACAGGACTTTTCATGAATGCCCAGTTATCCCGTTTAAACAGATTGAAACGTCGATATACAAAGCGTTTCCGACATCCAGAATTTCCATAACTCTTAAACTCTCCGAAATCAAAAAGTTTTCGGGATTCAA
>JBCCSJ010000069.1:0-20502 GCA_039200505.1 Planctomycetota bacterium
CGTCTTCATCTCGCCCTCCATGGAAAAATTGCAATGTGAGCGAAAAACAGAAAACTAGTCAACTCAGCTTTGACCGTCCACTAGCTTGTGGGTGTTGAGGTTATCCATGACCAGAATAATTTTCTCCGCATCAGGATCAAGCTCGTCAACGAGTTTTTTGACCAAGCGTGCGAAGTCAACTTTCGTACGTCGATCAGTCACCTCGACACACCGCCACCCTGCCAGCGGCTCAAGAAGTTCCAATTTGAATTGGTGAACGATCGCATTCGCGATCCAAGCGATCTCTGTCATTAGTTTGATTCGATCAAGTTCTAGAGTTCATCAAGCGAAAAACCCGTCGAGGACATTCTTGCCGATCACCCGACCACTTTCTTGCTCGACATGAGCCTTGGTCAGCGACTCGGTGCTTAGCTTTCCGAAGTTGTTGTTTACGGTCGAAATGAGCGTTCCATCGTCAAGCAATTCGGAAATGCGGTTGAGTAACTCGTGTTGCTTGATTATGTCTTCCGTTTCAAACATCGAACGAGCGAACATAAATATCCAGCTAAAACTTAAAGCCTTTCGCTTGCCCGGCTTGATGTCGAGCGTTGACGGGTCGTCGATGAAGGCTACGTGCCCACGTGGCTTGATCAGTTCAAGGATCGCCGGAAAATGCCCCTCCGTTCCGGTCAATGCCGCAATGTAGCGTGGTTGGATGTTCAACGAAGCCAATTGATCGACCAGCGACTCGCGGTGATTGATTACGTGATCGGCTCCCATTTTTTCAACCCACGCGATCGTTTCGGGCCGCGATGCAGTTGCAACGACCTTGAGCTGCGTCAACCTACTGGCAAGTTGAATCAGAATCGATCCGACACCGCCCGCACCGCCGATGACAAGAATGCTCTCGCCTTCACCTGAATTCTCTTCAAAGGCAAGCGAATCAAAAAGCAACTCCCAAGCGGTTATCGAGGTCAATGGCATACCTGCGGCCTCGGCGAAACCAAGCGACTTCGGTTTCTTGCCAACAATGCTTTCATCGACAGCATGCAGTTCAGCATTCGTACCGGAACGAGTGATGTCGCCCGCGTAAAAGACTTCGTCTCCGACATTGAATTTGCTGACTTTGCTGCCAACTTGCTGAACCACACCTGCGGCGTCATAACCAATGATTTTCATATCATTTTCTGGTTGTTGGGCCGCGCGAACTTTCACGTCAACCGGGTTCACTGAGATTCCGCGAACTTCGACCAGCAAATCATGTGGTCTCAATTCCGGAGTCGCCGCTTCAAACTCGGCAAGTGCATCCAGAGCGTCGATCGGCCCGGCTTTCTTGTATCCAATCGCTTTCATTTGCTTTTCGCCTCCCTTTCGAGTTTTACCGTTCGAACAGCCGTTTATTCAGACTGCATAATGTTGAAAACCATCAATTCAATTACTTGTTGCTCAAGATCTTGGTTTTTTGAATGGAAGGTTCCCCTTCGAAAAGCTCCTTGGCCTTGTCAGAGAATAATGCAGCAGCAATTTTGCCGTGCAAGTGCTCTTGTCGACCATCCTCGTTTTCAAAAGTATCGAAAACGCCCAATGTGGATTCATCAATTTGAAAGGCGTACCAACGTAGCGTGTTCACTTCTTGTTTGGCCAACGTAACGGCCGAAGCGACAAATTCAGCGGCTTCCTTTTCTTTGCCTTGTTTGGCTTTTAACGTCACCAAAAAGCCAATGTTGCTCTTTCTCTTTTCTTTTCCAATTTTGGTTTTGACAATTAGAAATGGTGGCTTGCTTTCCTCTTTTAGATTCGATGCAGCTTTTTCGTATTCCAACCGACTAGCTTGGGCGTGATGTCGTTGCGAGTTCCCATATCAAGAATCCAAACGATGCCGAGAGCATCGTAAGTCGCAACTCGAATCTCCGGCTTGAAGAACGGGTGATGGCTAAACACCAATTGGCCGCTGGGTATGAATGCGATATTTCCAACGGCTTGATCGAGCGACGCATACAGTTCCAGTTCAGTTTTGACGGTCGACGTCTCTTGCGCTGAAACCAGAGAACCAACGCAGCAACAAGCCATCGATGCAACAATGAAGGTGAAAATGGATCGCTGAAGGCAATCGCTTATCGTTTCTAGCAGTCGACGACTCATTGGTTTTGCAATCCGTTTAAATGTACAAATTGCCTTTTCTTTCCTAGAAAGCAATATTATCAGTACTATGAATGGTTACAAGGACGAACAATTCGGGCACTTGGTATCAATATGGTCACCCCATCAAAACAAAGACATAAAGACTACGAAAAACCTGCTTGCCCAGTAGAAGCGACGTTGGAGTCGATCGGCGGCAAGTGGAAAGGCATCATCCTTTACCATCTTCTTGAAAGAAAAATCCGATTCAGTGAGCTTAAGTGTTTGGTCGGCTGCCTTACTCAGCGAATGGCCGGTTTTGAGCCTTCAGACGATTGACGTAACCATTGACCGTCTCTCGGTGAATACCCAGAAGCTTCGCGATCTGACGGTTCGACTGCCCAGAAGTGTGTAATGTCTTGATAGATTTGACTGTTGCCATTGATAGTTGATTGGCCATGCTGATTACTCCAGCAAATAAATTGCTTGGAAAAATCCACAAAGCATCCTTTCAATGGCCGGTTTAAATGCGCCCCTAACTGGCAGGTTGGGGCGCCCAATGTCAGTCGATGACAAGTTCCGACTTTCCACTTGGTATGGTTACTTTGCTACCACATTAGAACAAGTGGTAGATGCGCGTTGGATATTCATGGACGACATACGGCAATTCATTACCTTGGTAATGGTGTTGTTCCTGACCGCCGGATTCCTTTATTCATATGCCTTGCAGGCTGCGCCGGAGCCATTGGCGGTCTGTTCAGTTGTATTGAGTTTGATTGTCTTGCTATTTGTTTTTTGTGACATGGGCGATCGAAAAAAAGGCCAGTCCTCCTATGTGAATTTGTCATTAATTGGTGGTTAAATTTATGTAAGCACCAAGTGCATTTGTCGGGAAATCATTTTTGGTAGACAAATCTGTGTCCTAGTTTCCTCAATTCTAAAGACTGCATTCATGAGATATTAACGAACCTCTGCACAATGCGCCGTTTTAGTCAGAAACTTTACATCGAGAGGAAAAAATGCGAATCGCAGTTGTTTTTTGTGTACCTCGTTTGCCTTGATTATGTCCCCGGCGGCGTATGGAGACAGTTTGCTTGACCGGCTATTTGGAAAGCCGTTGTTACAAGTTGAATGGACTTTTGAAACGGGAGTCTTCGATGAAAGTGCAGCTGAGGTCTGCGCGTTTGACAACAAAACAAAAAGGATTTTCGTTACCAATGGCAATGATCAAGCTATCGATGTTCTTGATTCGACCCATGGCACCAAGATCGATTCGATCGATGTCAGCAACATCGGTTCTCCAGACAGCGCGCCAACCAGCGTTTCGGTTTACAAAGGCCTCCTCGCAATCTCTGTCGACCCGGGTGAGACTTCGATCCGCGGAAACGTGGTCTTTGTCGACACGGCTACGCTTGCGACATTAAGCATGATTGAAGTTGGTTTCTTGCCGGACATGCTGACCTTTACGCCCAACGGCAAGAAAGTGGTCGTGGCCAACGAAGCCGAACCCAATGATAGATCCAGAAGGCTCCATTTCGATCATCACCGTCAACAATGGAACCAATCCGAGTGTCATTAAAGCGGATTTTCTTGCATTTAATGCAAAGGAAGCCCAACTCAAAGCGGCTGGCGTCCGAATCTTTGGACCGGGAGCGACGGTCGCACAAGACCTGGAACCAGAGTACATCGCAGAATCCAGTAATTCTCGTACGGCTTACGTCTGCTTGCAAGAAAACAACGCTATCGCAGTCGTTGGTCTAAAATCTGCCAAAGTCAAGTCGATTGCACCGCTGGGATTTAAAGACCATTCGATCTCACCAAACGGTATGGACGCGTCCAATAAGGATGGTCCAGGAGGAGATGGGGCCATCAACATTCATAATTGGCCTACCCTGGGAATGTATCAGCCTGACTCCATCGCAACCTACCGATTTCTGTGGTGGACGTTTGTGTTATCGGCCAACGAAGGCGATGCTCGAGACTACGATGGATACTCGGAGGAGGAGCGAGTTAAAGATCTCGATCTCGATCCATTGGCCTATCCGGATGCTGCAACTTTGCAATCGGATGAAAACCTGGGACGACTAAAAACAACCTCCGCAACTGGGGATTTCGACGGTGATGGATTTTTCGATCAAATTTATTCTTACTATCAATCGCGATTCATTGTCTTCTAGCTTTTGCAATGGTTTCAAACTTGCGTCGTTTCGACTTTTGCCAAAGGTTGGGCGATCGGCATATTGATAGTAGAAGACCGCCTTACGCCACGCAGGATCCTTTATTGGGCCGTATAACCGCCTGTTCAGGTCTGCCCGATGGAGAAGCGTTCGCGCGGTGTGTTTTTTCGATTTGGTATGATCGATCCCCTGAATCTCTTTGAGCAGAAACAGTATTTTCTTTGCTCGGGTAAGCTCTGAGTTATATTGCGCTGGAGTCGACAAAAATACCGGTCCATTTTCACTGTTTGCCGGAACACCTTTGCCATAGCGATAGTAGCGGCGATCCGAATCATCAGCAGAACGAACGCCTTCCCACCACCAGTCGATGCTGTCATAGCCCGAGTTCCATCCGCCGTATTCTTGAGGGCGAATATTATCCGGATCGAGAACTCTTAGCATTTCGAAATTTAGCGATATCGTTTCTTCGTCTAGCCGGTTCTGAAACTCGTCACCTTTATCAGAAGTGTATTTCCCACGGATCGTGACCAACAGATTTCGTGTTACTTCAAGATGCGCGATGTAGTTCAACAGTTTGTCGAGTTTTGGATCTCGTTGCGGCCAATAATAGTAACCCGGCCAAGCCGACCAAATCTTAAGTTTTTGTGTCTTTTTAAACCGGACAGCTCGCTGTAGCGCGTCATTCCAGTCCTCAAGGTTCAACGAACAAACGATCGTTCGACTCGCAATGTGTCGCTTGGTTTCGCTGTTTGAAGCCTTAATAGAATCATAATGGGCTCTTGCTTCTGACCACTTCTGCCGCTCGAAAAGGTCGTCAGCCTTTTGAACATCGACGCTTGAGTCCGACACCTGAAGGGGTGTTGCCGCCGCAAGAACGGCGATCTCGGAATCATGAGATGTCAGTAGCAGAGGAGCCAGACACAAAATAAACTGTGCGACGAAAACTTTAGCGCGGATCCGCGGCATAACAGAATCATCCTTTTTGAAAGTGTCTGCTCGCCCCTATTTCACCGATGCAGACCTTGAGCTTTAAGGATACATCAAATTAATACGAGCGTCACGCTTTTACTTGATGTCCTTAGCTTTGATGACCGCCACGATTAAGAAAATTCACATAGACCATGCACTTCCATGCGAAAGGGGACGCATCTTGATTTACACCGAAGCATGAACGTAGCCAGCAATGAGCCTCAGCTTCGACGGCAGAACACACGTGACAAAGTGCCAATATCGTAAATCCACTCTTGCTACTGGATTTTAAGCTTAAGAATCGGTCGATCGCGAGAAAGGAAACGGAAACGACGAGTCGTCAGAACTCAAAGATGGGTCATTGTGACGTTCATGAATCGGCTCGACTCAACCAAGTTTGTTGGCTCACAAGATGGCTCATGAAATGCAGTTCTCAACAACCAAAGTCTGTCGGTACTCTTAAGCGAGACAGCTTTCTTTTGCCAGCAGCGATCGTCGCGACATCTGTGTGTCGGTATCGATGGGGCGAACTTGCTTCAAGTAATCGGCGGTTTGATTGTGAGAAGCAGGTGCAAACGCCTCCCATAGACTTTGGGAGGATCAACAATCGCATTAGACTATGGTGTATGCTGCCGTGTAGCTTCGACGATTAGCCACTTTCTTTTACAATTTTCGTTTATAGGAGGACTTATGTGGCATTTGGTATGCGTAATTAGGAATCGAAATGCCCAGAAGTGGAGGTGAATCCGATAAGCTCGGCAACTTATTCGAAGCGGTGTGGACGGTAAACTGCGCACTTGACGTGCTTCTTGGCCGTTATCGTGTATTCGAAAACGACGGGCAGACCACATCTGCAACCTTGTGTTCCATGGTTTCTCATCCAAAACCATTTCCCGAATAACATCCATTCGGCAGCGTCGAAACAATTCACAACAATCACTGCGTTGCCATTGAGCAGTCGAATGTTCATCGGTAGCAGTGATTTTAAAAAAGCAAAACGCCGAGTTGAATTTGCCCAGAACAGCTACAATGATATTGCTAAAACACTTCCGGGGCTGAGAACTGAAAAATTTTGAGCGATGTTTTGTTATAAACTTCGGACTGCTTACCAACCAAATTGCAAACGAGCCCACAAACCGAGATCAGGATGAATTCTTTTTGTCGTTGCTATTAGCTGAGGTCAATCTATGAATAGTAAATGCAAGTGGTGTCTAGCTGCGCCGATTCTGTTGTGTCTCTTGATCGTAACATCGGCATTCGCTCAACGAGATCCTCCTATTGTTGAGTCTTACCTTAGTTCGACGTCTGTCGCGAGAGTCGACAACGGCCTCAGATGGAACTTTTCGTACAAGAAAACCGGCGGGCAAATTAAAGAAGCGTACCAGTATTACGTCATCGCTTATTCTGATAAGAACCGAAAACAGATCGAGGAACTGACACCACAAGAAACACTTGCCAAAAATTTTGCGATCGTCCTGGAGACTAAAATCGTAAAAAGAGGCAGGGATGGAGAATATAAATTCGAGTTTGAAATCGAAACAAATAAATTTGTCGAAACTCTGAAGCGAGAAAATCAGATCGCAGATGATCGTATTAGCGATATAGGTGGCTGGAAAAGTTTCAACGATCAGATCCAGTTGGCCATATTTATCCCTTTTCTGGACGATCAAAAGTATTCGATTTTGGATGGCCTTCCTGAAGACAAAAATGATGGCAACTATCGCGGCGATTCTGCTCTCTTGTTTGAGACAGTTACCCAAAAGTTGCAAATTTGCTTCGGCGTCGTGCAGGCTGTTCGGCTAAAGGATGGACAATTCTATTTGCAATTAAATGGAAATCGTCCTGCGGGTTAGGATTGAGTTTCGTATTATCCTGCTAACTCGCGGGATGCCCGTGTCAACGAATGGCAATGACAAGACGTAGCAGATTATGAAGTCCGTTCAAAATCAGAAAGTCGAAACGGCTCTTCAGTGCTGGTACCTGACTGGGGCAACCGCCAGCGGCAAGACGAGCATTAACATCGAACTGGTCAAACGGCTCGATGCCGAAATCATCTTACTCGACTCGATGGCAATTACCGCGAAATGGACATCGGGACGGCCAAACCGCCACTGCCCCAAAGAGAACAAATCTCTACCACCTGATCGACATCTGTGATCCTAACGAATCATTCAGCGTATCCCAATACCGCGACCGGGCAGTCAAAGTAATGCGGGAAATCATCAGCCGAGTTAGGCAGGTTTTGGTGGTCGGGGGCACAGCCCTCTACTTGAAAGCATTACTTAGGGGAATGTTTGACGGTCCCCCAGCCGATTGGGAGTTCAGAAACCAAATTAAGGCAGAAATCGAAGAGACTGGATCAGAGTTCCTGCACAAACGGCTTGAAATGGTTGATCCGGTTTCCGCTCATAATTTACATCCTAATGATCACCGGCGAATCATTCGAGCGTTAGAGGTTTACAAAATCACAGGTCAACCAATCAGCCATATGCAAATCGAATTTGACCAAGGGCGATCGGCCGAAGAATGTAAAGTGTTTACCCTTCGCCACCAAAGACCGATTTTGCACCAGCGTATCGAGCAACGTGTCCTTGATATGTTTCAAGAAGGGCTCGTCGACGAGGTCCAGCAGATGCTGGGATCGTGGAAGGATTTAAGTCAAACCGCAACTCGGGCAGTCGGCTACAAAGAGGTGATTCATATCTGCAAAAAGATCGACTTGGATGAAGCGATCGAAAGCGTCAAAATTCTGACTCGGCGATTTGCTAGGCACCAAGAGACATGGTTTCGAGGATTGTCGGAATGCCAGTTGATCGATCTGGATGCTGATTTTCAACCTGAATCGACAGCCGATCATCTGTTCAAATTGGGCACTGAAAGAGTTTGAATCCGCGTAGAGTTTCTTGGCCAAGACAACTTGAGGAGCGTTAGGACTCATTGGTTTTCGACCACCAACTTTTCCACGAGCACGTGCGGCTGCGGGCCCAGCTTTAGTTCGCTCCTGAATAAGCCGCCTTTCGAATTGTGCCAAAGTTGAAAAGATGTTGAATATCAGTTCTCCCGAAGCAGTCCCGCAGGTCTTCTACAAGGGTCACCAGATGACGCATTGACCAAGTCGATCAAGACGCCAAACAACAAGCGGATCGCCCGGTCTTAAAGACGACATGCACTTTTCGAGTCCCGGTCGTTCGGCCTTCGCCCCTCGAATTTTGTCAGTAAAATGTCGTTCGCTTGGACGCCAAATCGAAGCAGTGCATCAGTTTGAAGGTTTAGGTTTTGATCGTCAGTACTGACCCGCGCATAGCTGAGCGGACGATTGATGACGGAATTTGTGCTAATCATGATGTATCCTCGTTGAGTAAGAAATATCAACGATTCATCATGATTTGACGACGTTTAGGCCAACTCCCATCGGAGTTTCAAGCCGATTGCATGAAGCATCTACTCCATGGTGCGTCGGTCTCGGTCACGTTTCGGTCACTGGTGCAGTCTGTTCTGAAATCATTCGCCAGATTGCAATGCGTCGGAGCGCAGTGATTGATTCGCATACTCTTGACCAAAGAAACTTGTTGGCAATTTTTTTTGTGTTTTTCTTACACTGGTGTAACCGTTGCTCGGTGAATGGCCACTTAACTTAAAACCGTCCCGTTTCCGAGGTAAATATGAACAACCAGTTAGTGTGGCAACTATTCCTGATCTTCTGCTTTCTGAATCAATCCGAACTAGCGAATGGCCAGGATTGGAGGCAGTTTCGTGGTCCAAATGCATCAGGTATCGCGGAATCCAACATTCCTGAAAGATGGGGTGATGCCGACAACTTGAAATGGGCAGTCAAGCTATCTGGTCGAGGCGTGAGTAGTCCAGTCGTCGTTGGAAATCGTGTGTTCGCTACGACTTTTTCGGGATTAGGGCAAGACCCCGAAAAACCTGGCGACATTAAAAACTTGCGGCGAAACTTAATTTGCTTCGACCGACAGAGCGGGAAAGAACTTTGGCGTCGAAGTCCACCGACTCGATTTCCAGAAGACAAGTTCGAAGGCTTCATCACCGATCACGGTTACGCCAGCAACACCGTCACTTCAGACGGCAAAAATGTCTATGCCTTCTTTGGAAAATCCGGCGTCTACGCATTCGATCTTGCCGGAAAGCCGCTGTGGCAGCAAACCGTTGGCAGCGAATCAGGTCCAACCGCTTGGGGTTCTGCAGCCAGTCCGATCGTCTACAAAAATTTGCTGTTGATTAACGCGTGTGATGAATCGCAAGCTTTGATCGCGTTCGATAAAAATACAGGCAAAGAAATCTGGCGTGCCGAAGCCAAGCTGTACGAAGGAAGCTACTCGACGCCGATCATTGGTAAAACGAAGGACGGTAGCGATGAAATTATTATTCCACTGCAGAAGGAGATCTGGGGAATCGACCCTGTGTCTGGCAAATTGAAGTGGTGGGCTGAAATTTCACTGGGAAAGTACATCAGCAGCACACCCGTTGTTGGAGACGGCATTGTCTACATTGCCGCAGGCAGCAGAGTCGCCGCGATTCAATTGGGCGGTGTCGGGAACGTGACCGAATCGCATATTGTCTGGTCACGCAACGCGGGCCCGGGAGTTCCTTCGCCTGTCCTGAGCGACGGCAAGCTTTACTGGGTCGCAACGAACGGGGTCCTTACAGTCGCCAATGCAGAAACAGGCAAGACGCTTTGGCGTTCGCGGCTTAGTTCCGGCGGCCGCAACATTACCTACGCTTCATTGACCAAGGCCAACAATGCGTGGCTGGCAACGACTCAGCTCAACGGCACAATTACGTTTACTGCAAACGACGAATACAGAGTCATTTCCACTAATAAGTTTTCCGCGGACTCGTCTCCATTTAAGTCGTCTGCAGCCATCTCCAACGGCGAATTGTTTCTGCGGTCCGATCGGTTCTTGTACTGTATCGCCAGCGATGGCAAGTTCAACTTAGCCGACTTGAAAACGGAAAAGCCAAAACGCAAAAGCATAGATGCTTTCGCTGGGATCATAAGTCGTGGTTTTGGTAGAAACTTTGAAGGTCGAAGCCGCAACAACGTTGGTCCTGCTGAACTTTTGATGACGTTCGATGTTAACAACGACGATAAGATCAGCCCTGAAGAGCTTGCCGAGTCGCCAATGCCGAAGATGGTGCAGAAAATGATGATGATGCGTGGCGACGCGAACAAAGATGGCTTCCTTGATGCGAAAGAACGCGATCAAATGCAAGCCAATATGAGCTACAAAGAAGGGGAAGTTGTGGGGCGTTTGAATCCGGCTGATCGACCGAATCGACCTGCCTTGTGGAAAAAATAACCAGACAGCAATTAGTGGAATAAGCCACCATAGAAACTCGAGACGACATCGAACGACTTGTTCAGAGTGCGCAAAACGGCGGCAATGAGTCGTTTCGTGAACTCGTGAAACATTTTGAGCCAACGATTTTCTCTCAGATGACTCGCTTTTCCAAAGACCGAAACGTTGTTGAAACGCTGACACATGATGTTTTTGTTGAAGCGTACATGAGCTTGCACAGTTTCCGGTTCAAAAGTCCATTTGAACATTGGCTGCGAAAGGTGGCGGTGCGAGTTGGATACAAGTTTTGGCATAACGAGTCAAAACAACGAAAACACAACGAAGCGCTCCAACGCGTCGCCGCCGAAGAAACGACTTTGCCACCGCAAGATCGACTTGCTGAATTTGAAGAACTGCATCTCGTGTTGGGGCAGCTGCCACCACGCGACCGCCTGGTTTTGACGTTGATTTACTGGGACAACCTGAGCATCGAGCAGGCTGCGAAGATTGCCGGCTGGTCCAAGACGATGACAAAGGTGCAAGCGCACCGCGCTAGAAAAAAACTGGCCAAGTTACTTGAGGAACGAGAATGACAATCGACCCTGATAAATGGATGCAGGCGAAAACTGCAGCTGCCGAGGAGCAATTGCGAGATGGTGTTTTTGCTATGAGTACCAGTGTGTCCGAGAGCGTGATGGCGTCAGTGGAGCAGGTTGCTCGCCCGATCGTGGTTTCGGATAACGCACCGTGGATTGCAGGTGGATTAGTTTCGCTGTCAACTGCATGCTCGGTGTTTCTATTGCTTCCGTCGAATTTTAGTTTGACGGATCCGTGGATGAGCCTTTGGCTTTTTTGAGAACGACTATGAATTCAACATCAAAATCTGACCGCCCTGTTATCCGCAAAGCCGCTGCGCGATGGGTTCAGGCTGTCGTGCTGTTGATTGTTTTTGCCAGCGGTGTGGCGAGTGGAGTCTTCGGGACGTCTAGCTACATTTTTGATCGCATGGCAAGCTTTCGTAACGATCCGAATTCCGTACCAACTGAGATCGCCGATGGATTGAGGAGCAAGCTAAGCCTGAATCAAAACCAATACGATCAGGCGTTGGCGATCATCGAACTTCGGCATAGGAATATTACATCGCTGCGTAATGACATCGCCCCCGAGATACACAGTGAATTTGATCAACTGGAAAGTGAACTTTCGAAAATACTCAATGAAAGTCAGACCGGGCGATGGTCTGAAATCGCCGGATGGGTTCGAGAAACGTTCCTGCCACTAAACCCTGAGAATCCGCAACGATGAGTGACAACGAAATCGAAAACGAATAAGCGGCGGAAATCCCAGCACTACCAAGTTCTGAACCAAATCAATCCAACCGCAAGAACGCAAGAACGCAGTCGGTGTTGATTCGCTTGCTGTTGTTCGCGGCGCCGATTGTGGTTGGTGCAGCCGGTTAGTTCTTTGCGATCAAAAACCAGCAAAGATGCGGTCGTCGTATCAATGGCACCATCAGAAATTGATTTGAATCCGATGTTGTTTTCTCTGAGGTCTTCTACAAGCGTTACCAAATGACGCATCGACCGCCCAAGTCGATCGAGGCGCCAAACAACAAGCGTATCACCAGGTCGAAGTGATGACATGCATTTTTCAAGTCCAGGTCGCTCTGCTTTGGCCCCTGAAATCTTGTCCGAGTATATGTCGTTCGGTTGAACGCCAAAGCGAATTAGAGCGTCGATTTGAAGGCTTAGGTTTTGATCTTCAGTACTGACCCGGGCGTAACCGAGCGGCATATTGATGACGGAATTTGTGCCAATCATGATGTAATTTCGTTGAGTAAAGAAATACCAACGATTCATCTTGATTTGACAATAATTGCCGCTTGATTCAGAGCGGATTAGATGACACGAACGCCCATCGGTGTTTCACGCCGATGAGAGTTATTCATACCACCCGACCTGCACGAAACGCGGTCGTGCTAGTCCAGCATCGATGAAATAACCTGTTCTCCATCTCTCGGTAGGTCGTATTGAATCCACTCTGGATTCATGTGGACGTCGACAGAATCTAATCGACCAGGCCCCAAGTTCTTATAGGCATGAGGGACGTTCGCAGGTCCGATTACCAAAGAACCGGCTTCAGCCTCAAACGTCTTTTCTCCGACCGTGAATTCTGCTCTCCCTTCAATGATGTGAAAAACCTCATCATAAGGATGAACGTGAAGGTTTGGGCCTTCACCAACTTTGTCAGTGCTGTATCGAATAACGACGCAGCTCGTTCCATAATTGTGCCCTTCCATAGAGCCCGCAGGAGGGTCTTGTTTCTTGAGCCATTCAGCTGGGCGAATATGAACAGGTTTAATCTTGCTTAGCTTTGGCATTTCAAATCCTCACTAAATAAAAAGAGCTAATCTCGTTTTCGTGACACAAAAGGAGCAGCCTTGATAAATCTTCCAGCTATAGACTCCTGGAGCATCCATAGCCCCATCGCTTGATACGAAACTGGTCTCCACGAGTTAAGGCCTTGGGACCAGTCCAATGATGCCAAAGGTGACTCGTTAACTCCACTAATGTTCACCCCACCGCGAACAAGCGTCCAATTTAGTCTTGAAAACTCACCACGACCGAGTGCATCTACTACCGCCTTCAATTCTCGTGCACCACGACCAATCTTTCCAGGAATGCATGAGAAGAACCGCATCAACAGACTTGCGGGCTCACCAGGCGATGGGCTTAGGAGCGTGTTCATTACAACCACACGATTAATTTCTGCTCGCAGCATCGCCTTTTCGAGCGTCGCCATGTTTTGCGACAGCAGGGCACTGTTATCAAAACTGGTTGCTGTCACCCCGACGGCAGTCAAAACCGCCTGCGCTCCCGCAAAAGCATCTGAAAGAGCCGATTCATCTTTCAGTGACGTAACAACCTCGACACATGAGCCTGCTGGCACGTTTGCGATTCGTTCCGGCCGCGAACGAACGATGGCTGTAAAGCCAATACCTTTCTCACGACATACTTCAAGAATGCCTTTTCCTAGGCCACCTGCGGCACCAATCACGGCTACGTGACGGGGCAGTGAATTAGACTCTCGCGACTCCATGGTTGATACGTCCTCAAGCAGAGACTAACTCGTTGTCGGAAATGCGTTTTGAGCCCTTTCTTTCAAGTGACTCGAAGTGCTCTCGTAAACGGAACGTTCCGTGATGAGGAGCACGCATATCTAGAGCAGATGCGGTCACAAAAAACTCAAAAGGCCCCACAACTTTGCCAAAGCCAAACAGCTTTGCTGCCGCTACACCCAAGCGTCCCAATCCTTGAGGAATGTGCGTGACCTTGGCCGGTTTGCCTAGCACATCAAATGCCAGTTCTGCCATTTGTTGAAAGCTCAGTGTTTCGGGCCCGCCAACGTCTAGCTCATCCCGGCCGGAATCGACTGCTGAAATACTAACCTCTGCCATATCTCGCCCACCAATCGGACTTACCTGTGAACTACCGTCACCTCCCTTGTCTTGCCATCGCCAAGACTTCTTCAATATCGGAGAAAAAACCGCTAGGGCAAATCACCGTAGAATCAATCGAGGAATTCCTAAGTTCTTCAGCAAAGCATTGTTTTGCTCGAACCATTGGCACGTGAAGCATCTGATTGGCATTCAGCACATGTACGTAGCCAAACCTATTTACTCCAGCTCGCTCTGCTTCATTCAAAATGTTTTTGTTCGCCGCGAAGTCAACATCATCATAGGAAAGACCATCTCGTTGCCGCGTAATTCCCAATGCCGATACTACAACATCGACTCCGGCGAAGATGCCTTTCAATGAGTCTGCATTGGTTGCCTCGGCAGCAATAATTTCATCTGCACATTCGGGAACGTTCTGTGGATTGCGAGCAAGAGCATGAACACGATGCCCAACTGACTTTGCCGCCCTCACCAAGTGCTTTCCCAAGTATCCTGTTGCTCCAGCAATCAAATAAGTTTTATTCATCTCAAGCCCTTCGCCTTTCGCAAGTGTTTAGGTAAATCAAATCAATTTCTCACCAAGTAACTCAACCTTCCGAAGCCAACTCTTTCGAAACTCGTCGGATGACTTTCTAAGTGGTGCGATGTAAGTGGTGCGAACTGGCGATACACCACAAAACTGTAGCGTTCCCTGCTTCAACTGCTTGGTTGCCGGGCTGCCAAGGAAAAAGCGGTAATAGAAGCCTGGCGTATCTGCGGTTGCGATAATCCGCCCTGTTTTTCCCTTTAGCAACTTCTTGGGAATCGGTCCTTTCTCATACTTGAAAGTGACGCCGGGCAAAAACACACGGTCGATGAAGCCCTTCATCACTGCTGGCCAGCCAAACCACCAGATAGGGTGCACCCAAACCATGTGGTCACACCAATGAAGTTTTTCTATAGCTTCCTGAAGGTCTGTTTCGAGCTCTGGCAACGATTCGTAGCCTTGAGGAAGGTTCACATCGAATTCCAGATTTCCAATTTCGATGGTCTTCACGTCGGCATCGCTACGTTTAGCACCCGTGACATAAGCCGCCGCAAGTGCAGCTCCATAGCTATGCGAACTTGGATTGCCGTTGATGACAAGAACTTTCTTTTTCATTTCTGAAGACCCCTTAAGAACAACGTGACGCTCGGAAGCAGAATTCGTTTCAAAGAACGGCCGGTCGCATGTCGCATCGTAATCGCACCTTCAACTATTGATGTCAGTGCCCAAGCAGCTTCCCCAGGAACCAAATCCTTGCGGAACTCACCGCTCCGGACACCGCCAGAAATAATCTCGGTGAAGGCATCTATGTAAGCACCAAAGCACGGTTTCAGAACGTCTCGCACGCCCATGTCTCGTGAGGCCATAGCTTTGAACTCCGCGAATACTGGGTATAGAACCTTGTTCTTCTCCAAGAGTCGCACCAACCCACCTGCATACCCTTCCAATTTTTCGGCAGCACTTACTTCCGATTCAACCAAGCTCTGTAGCTCAGGCTTGTCGGCATCAAACAACTGACGGACGAGAGCTTCCACCATTGCTTCTTTGCTTTCGTAGTAGTGATAGACTGCTGCTTTACTCAGATTGGCTGCTTTGGAGATTTCGTTCATGCTCGAAGCATGAATTCCTCGCTGGGCGAACAATTCAGCTGCAGCCCTCAAAATCTGAGGTTTGCGTTCATCGCTAACGTCTGGTTTTGGCATGAATGCTCCGTCAATAATCCAGCTTCCGCTTTATCCGCTCGACACAAATAACCGACCGGTCGGTAGAATATTAACCTCTTTCCTGATAGAGTCAAGCACAATCTAGGTGATATTGCAGAAACTCAAATCAGCATCGGATTCATCGTCCGAATGCACTTAGCGAGTACATTTTTGAGTGCCAGATTTGGAATCCAACGTTTTCTGGCACCTGATTTCATGTCTCAACAAACGGTCGTTTTTTGAGACACTATTTTTGAACACCCAAAATACGGCTTTAGTTGTCAATCTGTACTCATTTACTCATCTCGAAAAACAAAGTACTGCAAACTCTTTGAGCAAGAGAATGAATGATACATCGGCCAACGCTAACAAGCAGAAAGAAAAAAGGCTTGTCGGCTACGCACGAGTTTCGTCGTTGGATCATGAACTCGATCTTTAGTTGGATGTGTTAGCGGATCGTGGCTGCGATCCAAGTTTGATTTTTGTCGATCGAGCCTCTGGTGCGAAATTAGAATGATCTGGACTGGCCTGGACTGGGCGATTGCTTGGCCATTCATTTAAAGGAAGGGGTGCTTGTTGTCTGTGAGCCCACGTAGAAACAGCACATTGGAGATTTTTCAATTTAGGAGTGTTTCTGAAACGATGTGTAGTTCAAAGAACGCTCGCGTAAATTCAGCCATTAACCGATCCTCGCATTTGATTGTAGCCAAGATTTTGATACGGTACGCGAATTCAAAACTTGAAGATGAATAGGCAGTTCTGAGGCGGAGAGATCATGAGAGTTCATTGCGATTGTGGGAAAGAATTAAATGTGCCAGACCAGTACGCAGGCAAGAAAGTACGATGTCCGTCGTGCCATCAGGTCGTCGACGTACCGCAAATGATCTTTGATGCCGCTCCGGTTTACACGCCTAACGTCACCAAAAGACAGTGCCACGAAGTCGACTTTCAAATCGTGGGTGACGACATGCAAATGGTGATTGTCGAATTGGACCCCCAAGAAACGGTGATCGCCGAAGCAGGCGCGATGACCTACATGGAAGAGGGAATCGAATTTTCAGCCAAAATGGGTGACGGCTCCGAGCCCGACCAAGGTTTCTTTGGCAAAATGCTAAGCGTCGGCAAACGGGTGATCACCGGTGAGTCCATTTTTATGACTCATTTTACCCATCATGGGCACGGAAAAAGTCGAGTCGCATTTTCGGCACCTTATCCGGGCAAGATAATTCCAATCGATTTGGCGACCATTCCCGGAAACGACTTACTGTGTCAAAAAAGTGCCTTTTTGTGTGCGGCCTACGGAACTCAGGTGTCGATCGCGTTCAACAAAAAAATTATGACCGGCCTGTTTGGTGGCGAGGGCTTTATCCTGCAAAAGTTGGTCGGTGACGGGTTGGCTTTTATCCATGCGGGCGGGACGGTCGTCGAACGAGTTCTGGATAACGAAACGTTGCGAGTTGATACCGGCTGTATCGTGGCGTTCGAGCCTCACATTGATTACGACATTCAAAGAGCGGGAAACCTAAAAAGTATGTTTTTTGGTGGCGAGGGTCTTTTTCTAGCCACGTTGCGTGGCAGCGGGCGAGTCTGGTTGCAGAGCCTACCATTCACACGATTGGCAGGAAGAATTTTGGCCAATGTCGGAACGGGTGGAAAAGGGGAAGGATCGGTGCTGGGTTCCTTTGGAAATCTATTGGATGGCGATTAGTGACTGGTCGTTGCCGGAATTTGTCGATTGTGCGTCTTGGACGGAAGTCCACGTGATTCAATTTACCAATTGCGCGTTGGTCTACCAAATTTGTTCGGACGCCCGAAATTTCTGTTAGACTGAGGGCATCCAATCTTTCCAGGCAGCCCCAATGGCCAAACGTTTATCAGTCGTAATCTCACAAAGTCCCAGTAAGAATCCGGGGAAACGGAATCTTGAAGAGGATATTGTGGCCGGCCTGATCATGGAAAATGGGATCGATGTGACGATCGTCCCTAACCTTTACGACATCAAACCGGACAGCACCGGCATGTTGGCCCTTCAACAGATTAAAGGGCACATGGTCGTGATCTCCTGGCTGTTTGAACGAGCGGCTCATTGGACGCTCGATCGTCACGGTATCAACGGCCGAGTTGGTCAGATTTTGCTGGTCAATGAAGATGAAGATGAAGAAGACGACGATGATGATTTCGAAGAAGAGCAGGATGATTCGGGTAAGCCTCGAGTGATTGAAACTCGCAACCTTCCCAAGCGAAAGATTTATTGTCTTGACTTAAAAGTGACCAACCGGGCCCGGGACTTTATCGCAGAAGTCAAGCGAATTCAAAAAGAGAACGAAGTCAAAGTAGTTGGGCTGGGAGATTTGCTGGGCGCTTCGCCCTCCCCTGCTCCCAAGCTCAATGGAAATCAGTCCAATGGTGAAGGCACCAATGGGGCGCAGTCCAACGGAGTCGTTCAACTAAACGGCGTCAAACCCGAAACTCAACAGCGGATGCAATCGCCCACGAATGATACCGCTATCTCGGCCAATGGGGACGGGCTTGAGCCATCAGTCGTGAATCGAATCGAATCGACCGGCGGGCGACGTTGGTATCCGGTCATCGATTACAGTCGCTGCACGAACTGCATGGAATGCATCGATTTTTGTCTGTTCGGCGTCTATGGTGTCGACACAATTGACACAATTCTTGTCGAACAACCAGACAATTGTCGACGAGGGTGCCCGGCGTGTAGTCGAGTCTGTCCTGAAAATGCAATCATGTTTCCCCAACATAAATCTCCTGCGATCGCTGGATCTGCGGAAGAGACGGCTGGATTGAAGATTGATCTTTCACAATTATTTGGAGCGCCCAAGAAGGGCAAGTCTGCTGCCGAATTGGCGGCCATGGAACGGGACGAACAATTGTTAGCCGCTGGCCGTGATGCGGTGGGAGCTAATGGAACTTCAAACTCGTCCAAACCCAAGGTCGAAAAACCAGCCTCCTGCGGCCCTAAAGATGAACTCGACGATCTCGTAGATGCATTGAACGATCTCGACATCTAAGCTGTAGGGTTAGCGCCTTTGTCTGGCCCGGTCTTGGTGAGATGTACGAATGGATTCTCATTTGAAAAAAAAGAATGGGGTGCATTTCACTCCTTCCAATTTAGCAGCCTTTCTGGCATCGCAAATTTTGGAATGTATCCTGGGTTCGATATCCGAGCCTCGTTTGACCGACTGCTTGAAAGTGTTGGATCCTGCCTGCGGTGATGGCGAACTGTTGACCACGATCTATCGAACGATTCAAAACAGGCAACTTGTTAAATTAATTGAGTTGGTAGGTTTTGATGTCAATCGCGACTCCGTGGCACAGGCCGAATTTCGTTTGAATCTTGCTGGGGTTGCTGAATCGGGTTGCAGAATCCAATTGGACCAATGGGATTTTCTGGATCCAGACCTCGAAGTCAAACCGGTCGATGTAGTGATTGCTAATCCGCCTTACGTGCGAACTCAAGTGATGGGGCATGAGCGTTCCCAGCAACTTGCTGACCAATTTGGACTGGATGGTCGAGTCGATCTTTACCAAGCGTTTACCGCAAAGATTGCCGAAGTGCTTGTGCCGGGTGGCACGTTGGGCCTTTTGACTTCCAACCGATTTTTGACAACGAAATCGGGAAAACAGATGCGACGCATTCTCAGTCAAAAGTTCGATCTCTATCGAATCATTGACTTGGGCGATTCCAAGCTTTTTCAGGCGGCGGTTTTACCGGTTATTGTGATCGGAAAAAAGCGTTCGCCAGTTCGAGTAAGCATAGTCCAGAATTGTGAGTTTTATCGAATCTACTTGGCAGACCAACGGTCGGCAACAGACCAACGGTCGGGAACAGATCAGCGGTCGAATCAGAGTGATCCTTCGACTGGAACGAATCCATCGGTCTTGGATTATGTGAGTGGTGGCGTCAGCGGAATTCTGGATGCCGATGAAGGTCGATTTCGAATCGAAAAGGGGCAATTGAGTTTTGTCGGAGACCAACCCTGGGCGTTATCCAATCTCGAAACGACAAATTGGCTGCAAGCGATAAGAAGCCATTCGGTGGCGACGTTTGGAGACCTGGCAGACGTTCGAGTTGGCATTAAAACGACCGCTGACCGGATCTTCATTCGTGAATGTTGGCAAGATCTTTCGCTGGATCAGCGACCTGAAAAGGAATTGCTTCAACCGCTGCTGACTCACCATCATGCTAAACGGTGGGTATGTGATTCGCCCGTGAAAACGGTGCTTTACCCATACCAAATGGGTCTGGAAAAACGGACGTTGGCTGCGATGGAACGATTTCCGCGGACGCTCGGTTACCTTGAGGCCTACCGCGATCGACTTGAAGGGCGAAAATATTTAACCGATGCTGGACGGCGTTGGTTCGAAATTTGGGTAGCTCATCAACCGTTTCAGTGGCAATTTCCAAAAATCGTATGGCCAGACATTTCTGAGGATCCGAAATTTTACCTTGATCGCACGGGAGCGATCGTGAACGGAGATTGTTATTGGATGCAGCTCAAACAAGGATTGGACGAAGATTGGTTGTATTTATTATTGGGTGTAGCAAACTCCAGTGTTGCGCTTCAATTTTACGATTCAAAATTTCACAACAAACTTTACTCAGGGCGACGGCGATTTATGACTCAGTACGTCCAAGAGTTTCCCGTTCCCGATTTGAGTACCGAAATTTCTCAGGCGATCGTCGCGACGGTAAAACGATTGATCCAAAATTCTACAAATGAAGGTGAAGCGGAGTTGGACGATCTGATTC
>JBCCSJ010000070.1:0-20472 GCA_039200505.1 Planctomycetota bacterium
GGCCTGTTGAAATCGTAAGTTATCATCGCCCAGCCCCTCTTGTTTTAGAGGGGAGCCGGGACCTTTCGTTTCCACGGCCGCACACTTACATGGGTGCCTTTACTGATTCGATTCATTATGTTTCCGATTCCCGAGGAGAATGGAAACATGGCCACCCCTTAGAGAGTCATGCTTATCAAAATGGCGATCCAATTCACATACTTATTCACCCGGTCTGGTGGGGAAATACCGCCGTCAGGCCGAATACCAAACTGCACGCTCTGTTGGACAAAAAAATGGAGTTGCTACGACACTCGGTCGCCGAAAATTGCACCATATTCAAACCCAATGAACGATGAAACCGACCGATGAAAACTTGCCAAAAAAAGTAGCTGTATTTGGCTGCAAACATACGACACGAGATCTGATCGCTGGACTTGCTAAACTGGGGTTTTCAGTTGATCGATGTGTCACGATTGATCCTACGGAAGGTAAAAGGCAGAAGGTCGCCGGATATATGGACCTGCAAGAGTTCTTAAGCAGGCGAACTATTCCATGCACTACCGTATCGACTTATTCTCTCAAAAGTGAGAACGACAAGGTTAACTTGCTCGGGCTCAAATTAGACCTAGTACTTGTAATGGGATGGCAGCGATTATTGCCCGACTGGTTGCTTAATTCGCTATCCATAGGCGCCTTTGGCATGCACGGGTCAAGTAAGCCGCTTCCGCACGGGCGCGGAAGAAGTCCATTGAATTGGTCGCTGATTCAAGACAAAAAAGTTTTCTACACTCATTTGTTTCGATACCTTCCTGGTGTTGATAATGGGCCAGTTGTTGGCGTGCAGAAGTTTGATATCACACCCTTCGATACATGTCATACGCTTCACTTTAAAAATCTACTTTCAATGATTCGGCTCTGCGGAGAACACCTTCCGAAATTGATCGCTGGGACCGCCAATCTCACCCCCCAACCAACGGATGGTGCATCTTATTATCCTAAAAGAACGGCTGAAGACGGAATCATCTATTGGGATTCTTCAACGCTCGAAATCTATAACCTGGTGCGGGCAGTAACGAAGCCTTTTCCAGGAGCTTTTGGTTACCTTGATGACGACCCTGAAAAGAAATTGTTCATCTGGCGGGCAATACCTTTTGATACGCAACTGACGTGGCCGGATGCCACACCCGGCGAGATTTTGGAAGTCTTTTATGACGGTTCGTTTGTTGTGAAAACGGGAGATGCCAGCTTGCTTGTTCTGGACCACGAAGGGTGCACTTTGTCCGAAAATGATGTCGGTCGCCACCTTGGACATCTCATGCAACCCAAGAGGGTGTTTGAAGATTTACCCGATTAACTGGAAGTCAGAAGTGAAGAAATAAATGGTTACGCTGTTGCGGTCAAGCTTTTTCTAGACTTTTTGCAAACGATACGAACGATTGAGTTAGACTTTGCGAATTTTGCCAAGCTGTTTTTCCATTCGCTGTGGCGAGACTTTGATGCACGTGCCAAGCTTTTGTGCAAAAAGTGAAACCCTCAATTCCTCAATCATCCATCGAAAAGTGATTAATTCCGGATCGACGATAGCTTGGGCTTCATGCTGTTGTTTGAGTTGCTGGTAAGTATCCCAATAGTTCGCAATCAAGTCTCTGTGTTGTTTGTCTTTGTCAGTGATTCGATCCAGTCGAAAGTGAATGGCATCAAAGTACCTTGGGAATTGAGACAGCCATTGCCAAGGCGTTCTTGCGAGAAAACTTTCTTGTTTTAAATTTGTGATCTGAGCTTTTACGTCCCCTTTGACAGAACCATGACGGGACGCGAGCGATTCCAGATTTAGATAACAGGCATGGACTGCGTTGCCAAACTTTGGAAACCAGCGAGCAACTTCCTGGGTCGCCATGCTTATTTTTTCGGCTGAATTCTGTTGAATTCGATCGAATTCCTGCCGGGTTCTGGGGACCGGTTTTCGGTCAACAAATGCGATCCTTGCAATTAGCTCGGACAATTGAGACCGAATTTCTTTCGAACCGATCAGGCGAGACAATTGAACCGAATGCATTTCCAGGTCCGGCAACCAGTTTACCTGTGACTTCAGATTCTTTTTGTGCACGATCTGGAACAGCCGAACGAGGCCTTGTCGGGAAATGTAGTCCGCCGATTGGGCCGAATCACACAAACGAATGCCGACAGAATCTGATTGATCTACGATGGCAGGATAGGCAGCCAGTTGCATGGCTCCTCGGGAAATTTTGACTTCAGCGGGTAGGTCTTCCCAAGTCCAATCTCGCAATCCATCCACTTTCCATTGGTCGTCTTCAGTTTCGACAATGTTGGTTGAATGTTCGGATCCCAATTGGTCCCGAATGGTTGCCAACGATCTACCCTCGGCAATTACTTCGCCGGTATCATCGGTGACCTGAATATTAAGATTGAGATTCTGATCCAGTTTTTCCGGTTTGAATTGGGTTACATCAATGGGTAATCCGCCAATCCTGGTAAGCTCTCGAGCGACCGCCTCCAAAAACAATCCTTGCCCGAACGGGATTATTTCAGCAACTTGTTCAGCTGTATCGGGAGCTGGCACCAGGTTTCGCCGAACCCCTTTAGGCAGGCTTCGAATCAGGCCGACAATACGAGACTTCATGAGCCCTGGTATCAACCATCCGGTTTGCACTTCGTCGATCTGGCCCAACCCCTCCAACGGCAATTTGACCGTCGCTCCATCGTCTTTGGCTCCCGGTGCAAATCGATAGGCGACTGGAATCTGCATCGAACCAATTTGCACCTGATCGGGAAATAGACCTTCCAACTGATCCGCGTGGTATGAAGGGAGCAAGTCGGATCGTGTCATCCGAAGCCGTTGATCCAGGTCCGGATTTTTCCGAAGCGATCGTTTCAACGCTGCTGTATCGACGCATTCGGAGGGGAGTTTGTCATGATAAAATGCTGCTACCGTCAATTGGTCGATCACCATTTCCCGGTCTCTCGTTTTGGCAGCTTCGTTCTGAACTTGATCGAGTAACCACAGGTTATGGTCAAAAAAATCAAAATGACCTTCCAGTTCACCCTCAGTAAGTGCTTTGTCGATGAAAATATCTCGACAGATTTCTGGTTCAATCCTCGAATAGACCTTGGATCTTCCTGACACGATCGGTAACCCGAACAGTGTCACATGTTCATCGGCGATGACCGCCTGCCGCTTTTTGCTCCAGCGTGGATCGGCATACCTTTTTTTGACCAGATGGTCAGCGATCGATTCGATCCATTCCGGGGATATCTTCCCGATGGTTCTTCCATAACGGCGAGCGGTTTCAACGACTTCGCCAGCAATGATCCATTTCGGTTTGGATTCGAAAACACCGGAACCCGGCCAGAGAAAAAACTTGATGTTCGAAGCTCCGGTGAATTCATGCCGGTCACCTCGCATCGCAACACCCGACAGCAATCCGCGCAGCAAACTTCGGTGGATTGCATTGTAGTCGTCTTTCCGGTTGTGAGACTTAAGCTGTTGGTCGTACGCCATTCCTTTGAGTTGTCGGTGGATGTCGAGCCATTGCTGCATTAATGGGTAGGAAAGAAAGTTTGTCTGGCAGGCAGCCCTGAGTTTGCTTCTGGACAACTCCTGTTTTCGAGCGTGGAAGAAATCCCAAAGTTTCAACAAGGACATGAAGTCAGATTTTTCGTCCAGGAATTTTTCATGCTGTTTGTCTGCTGCCGCTCGATGTTCGACTGGACGAACTCGTGGATCTTGAATTTCAAGCGCTGCGGCAATGATTAAAATTTCAGCGAGGCAATTTTCTTCATCGGCGGCAAAAATCATGCGACCGATCCGGGGATCTACAGGCATTCTGGCCAGTTTTCGACCCATCGGTGTCAACTGTCGACGGTCATCGATTGCCCCGATTTCGAACAGGGTCTTAAATCCATCGCGGATTGCTTCGGAATGAGGCGGATCGATAAACGGAAACTCATCAATCCGTCCCAGCTTGAGTGCTAAAGTCTGCAAAATCACCGAAGCCAGATTGGTCCGCCGAATTTCTGGCGTCGTAAAAGCGGGGCGGGATTGGTAGTCCTCTTCGGTGTATAGCCGCATGCAGATCCCAGGACCGATACGACCGCAGCGTCCGGCCCGCTGGTCAGCCGATGCCTGAGATACGGCTTGAATAGGAAGGCGCTGCACTTTGCTGCGGGCGGCATAGTAACTGATCCTGGCAGTCCCTGTATCAATCACAAATCGAATTCGGGGGACTGTGATCGACGATTCGGCGACATTGGTAGCCAGCACAATCCTTCGATTTTTGCCCGGTTGAAATACCTGATTCTGTTGCTCGGTCGATAATCTGGCGTATAGCGGCACCACTTCCGTGGTCCGCCCTCGGAAATGAGCTGACCGCAATTTTTTCGCAGTGTTTCGAATGTCGCCTTCGGTTGGAAGAAAAACCAACATGTCTCCATCATCGACAAGGCTCAATTCCTGGCAGGCATTGACTACTTGCTGCGAGACTTCCTGCTTGCTTTCCTCTTCAAGGTAGCGGATTTCGACGGGATAGGTTCTTCCTTCCACCGCAATGACTGGGACAGGGTTTTCAGGATCCAAAGTAAAATGTTCGGCGAACCGCTCAGTATCAATAGTTGCTGATGTGATCACCAATCGCAGACTTGGCCGCTTTGAAAGAATGCGTTTCAAATAACCTAATAGAAAATCAATATTAAGGGATCGTTCGTGGGCTTCATCGACAATCAGTAAATCGTATTGATCCAGAAACCGATCCGTTTGGGTTTCGGCCAATAGAATACCATCGGTCATCAATTTGATATAAGTTTTTTCGTCAGTCTTGTCAGCGAACCGAATCTTAAACCCTACCTGTTGGCCAATTGGTGTTCCCATCTGTTGGGCAATACGTGATGCAACCCCGCGAGCAGCAATACGGCGCGGTTGAGTGTGGCCAATCATCGCGTTGACGCCGTAGCCCGCCTGCAGTGCCATCAAAGGAATTTGAGTGGACTTACCGCTACCGGTTTCTCCGCTTAATACAACGACTTGATGCTGCTGTATGGCGTGAATGATTTCTTCGCGGCGGTCGAAAATTGGTAGCGATTGGTCAATCGTCAGTTGAGGACAATTTTCCGTTCGAGTTGTTTTGAGGCGAATCGAATCGGTCAACTTCTTTCGGAAATTTTGCCAGTCTTTTTCGCTAGATTTATTCTTCTGCTGTTTCAGCTTGCGAAGCGATCTTCGCAGTCGAAACTGATCCCGCTGCATGGCGAGAGAAATTTGATCTTCAAATTCAGCTACGCTCATGGTGTCATGTCAATCAATGAATCGGCTCGCGGACAGCACGTAAACCGCACGGCAGGTTGGTTCAAAACAGCTCAGAACTACTGAGTTGAGACCTTCGCGGACAAGCCAGATAGATGACCGCACAGACATTGTAACGCTCGAATGGTTCGCAAAAAAACCATATTGGTTATGAGGCATGCCAACAAACCGTCAAAATTTGATGACGTTTGTTTCGATTAATAATCCGCGTATTCGAGCCTTAACGGCTGTATTTCAGATGGTACCGAACGAGGCTTTTTAGAAATCGCTCCACCTTGGGATACAAACGTGGATAAGCGACAGACTGCGGCTTGTTGAGAATCACCCTGATAGACTTCTAAAGTCTGAACTTGCCTACCGTTGCTGCGAGCTACGACTCGATATCGAATGGTTTCGGTTGCCTGAGCCTCGATTCGGTCCAAGTGATATCGGATTTTACGCTGTTCTAAATCGACATCGGCATCACGATCTAGAACCGAGATTTCCAAGCCGTCAGGTACACACAGGACGACCGTAACATCCTCGATCAACGTTTCGTTTTCGTTGGCGATTTCAATTTGGCAATCTGCAGACTCGCCCAACACGAACTCGACGGGCCCTTTTAGGGTGATGGGCACTTGATAGTTTTTTCCCTGCATTGGTTCTAGTTTTGGCTGCTGAGTTTCAAGTTGGTTCACTGGTTCCTGTTTGCTGGCAAGTTGGTTTAACGACGGAGAATCCAATGGATCAGCGACTGGGACGGAATCGGCTCGGTGAGTCGGCAATTGGGTGGCTGAAGAAATTGCGTTAGGCTGAGCAGCTGTCAATTCCAAGTCCGAACCTTCGAAGAAAGGATTTCTCATGTGAGTGCCTTTGAGCGAATGCTTGCGGTTTTCAACCGTAGCGGAAACTCGTTTTGGAGGAAGCTTCGAAACTGATGCCAAACTTGTTAACTCTTTTTTATCTTGTCCCCCCAGTTGATTGGAATCTAGTGATTCAGCTTGAGGCACGTTGAAAGGGATTGGATTAGCAACGGTGTTTAAATAACGGCTTCCAAATTTCATCGCGACTTTGGGAGGAATCTGGTTTTCGGCAGTAGGTGTGACTTCGACCAGGTCGACTGCATCGGGCACATAGAGTTTGATCCCGTACCCCGAATCCGTCTTGATCAATTCGATCTGACAAGCTGCAAGAAGCCCCTCTCCTGACGGTATCGAAGGTGCTTGAGGAAGGCGATCTGTTACGATCGGTTCATCTTCCACGACAGGCCCTCGAATCAAAAACGGAGCCTCTTGGGATAATTTTCCATTATCCCATTTTGGATCATTCACTTTTTCTGAAGTTTTCGCGGCTTCCGTAAGAGAAACTTCTTTAGTCTCAGGAAAATTCAACTGGCTTACTTCAGGAGATTGGAACTGGAATCCCTTTTCATCTTGCGCTTGCCCTACTGCCAGGCCAGGAATCAACAAAACCAAACAGGTTGAAAGGAGTTGTCTAAAATTCATTTGGATCACGATTTCCGGATTTGATTTTGGCTACTTTGGGGATACGTAACCTTTTTTTAACGTTAAAACTTGTGCAGACTATTCGCCGTAATGCGATTCATAGTCGGACTGGCTGATCACGATGGTTTCAAAGCTGGTTTCACCTTTGAGTTGGCTCGCCATTCCGACAAGAACATTTTGGTCGTAACGTCCCTGGACGCTGCAAGACGCACTGTAACGAATGACTTCTCGATCTCCTGCAGCGATACTACTGACTTTCCAGGAAACAGTTCTTTGACTTTGGTCGAGGTAGGAGTCTCGGTCGAGTTTGGTGACGGTGATTTCAGCAGGAATAGTGACTTGGATGATCAGATTCTTAGCCTCGACCGGGCTATTGTTGGTGACGATAATTTCAAATTCATCAGCGGCGTTTTCCACCAGTGCCTCAGGACCGATCACTGAAGTCAAAAGCTCGATATTGGCAGGGATGCCCGCTTCAGAGCTTTCGATTGACAAAGATTCGGATTGAGACTTTGGTTTTTTCGTTTCGGGTTTTTGTTTTAGTTGGCCCAATTTTGCTTTTTGAGAATCGATCTGTCGCTGCATCGAAATTTGCTGAGCTTGAACGGATTTGCGAATCTTAGATGCAATTTGAGCGGGTGTTCGTGATCCGGATTCCTGTTGTGAGTCACTAAAATGAAATGTTGTCGCCGTGGTTTGGGCAGTGCTGGGCTGGGTCGCATTTGGCTGGGATTGACTCAATTGGGTTTGATTGAATTGGATTGAATTTGGCCGGGTTGAGTTTGTAAGCTCTGTAGGCAGGGAACCTTCACCAGATTCGGCGGGAAAAGTCATTACTGTTCCGAAGCTTGGCTGATAATGAGAAGATTCTGATCGCGGTTGGGTAGCAACTGGTAATCGAGCCGGGATCGTCTCAAATTCAGTTGCTTTGGATTGGGTTAGCGAATCTCCGGCGGCGTTGAACGTCAATCGGTCTCGATTTTCGAAGGTATTGGCATCCGATTGAGTCCGATTCCTTAACGGATTGATAGTAAGTCCCTTGTCACGATTCGATCCGATTTCGTGCAGTGGCTTGAGCCCATTTTTGGCGAATTTAGTGGCCGGAATGGAAGTGGAAATACTCGATTTATGTTGGTCGTTTTGAGTGTTGTAATTTTGATCGATGGCAGCCTTGAGGCGGGTAGGAAAACTGGATTTCTCACTAAGCTGGGCGTTCAAAATGCCTGTCGAAAGGAGTAAAAAAGAAAACGTACCGACCCACGCAAGTGATTTACGGAGAAGAGGGAGTTTGCAAAAAAACGGTTTCATGGTTTTCGCTACACAAACTGGTGATGGATTCGATGAAGCACCTACAATGGTGAAAATCGGAAAAACCAGAACGGAAGAAGCAGAAAAACCGTCAGAACTGGTCCTCGCCTGCCAAAGGTAGGCCTTGCGAGCCGTACAATCCGTAAAGTCAACTCATGTTTGCTAGCAGATTCGATGATTGGTCTGGCAAGAGATGATGAGTCCCGTGCGAAACGACTTAAGCATGAATGATTCTTTTTGGAGCGGCGGTGCTTCCGCGTACGCTGATAGCCTTCGCAATGCATGTCACATTCAGATGAAAAATCTTCGCGATCGCCTTAAATTTGCGACGACAGTCAGCGACCGGAAATCGAATCAGAAATGAGACGTGTTGAATGCGAATTTAAGGCAAAGATGGATGATATCAAAGACAGTTTGTTTTAAACCTGATTGGTGCGAATCGTTTTTGAAGCACTTGGATCCTTAGCCATCCTTGACCCTTTGGCAAAGTTGAATCACTCGTCATCGGGTCTCAACTGGCGGTACAGTGCCGTCAGCAGAACGTCCCGATCGATCGGTTTTGAAACAAAATCATTGCATCCCGATGTCTGACTTCGCTCTTTTTCTTCAGGCATGGTACTGGCGGTCAACGCAATAATTGGGATGGTGCTTCCTTGCTCTCTCATGCGTTTCACTGCTTCGTAACCATCAAGGACAGGCATCTGCATGTCCATCAAGACGGCATCGAAGGGTTGGCTATTGGCCTGCGAGTTGTAAGCTTCGACCGCCAACTCGCCGTTGGCGACAACCTTGGTTTCCATACCTTCTCGCTCCAGAATGCGTTTCACCAAAAACTGAATACCGGGCGTATCTTCTGCGACAAGAATCTTCTTCCCTTGCAAAGATCGTTGATCAGACGAATAAATAATTCCGTGGTTTGTCGGTTGCTGGGCCTGTTCGGTCAACTCAAGTGGGATGTTGAGCGTAAAAATGCTGCCGCGCTGTGCCACGCTTTGGACAGCCAACCCACCCCCCATCATTTCTGCCAGTCTTCGACTGATCGCCAATCCAAGTCCTGCTCCTCGAACTCGCGGGTTGGAGCGGGGCGTTGACACGTAGGGATCAAATACCGAAAGAATCATGGACTCTTCGATCCCGCAGCCACTGTCCTGGACTGTAATTTCTATCTGTTCCTTGTTGATTCTGCCCGCAACACGCACGAAACCAACCGACGTGAACTTGATAGCGTTGGCGACTAAATTGGTAACGATTTGTCGAAGTCTAACTTTATCAATCAGAACTTCCTGATCACCCAATTCGGATAGATCCAATTCCAGTTTCAGCCCTTTGTTTTTTGCGCTCATCTGAAATGCGGTCACCGTTTGACGCAGCAGAGGTTGCAGCTGATTGGCGGTTGGGTTGATTGAAAGTTTTCCAGCCTCCACCTTCGAAAGGTCTAGCAAGTCATTAAGCAATTCCGTCACGTAGAGTCCGTTTTCACGAATGGCCTGTACCATGTTCCATTCTTCATTGGTCATTTTGTCCCGATCGAGCAGTTCTTCTGCCATGCCGATGACCGTAGTCATGGGTGTACGAACGTCGTGGCTGATGTTTGCCAAGAAAGTTGTTTTTGCTTCGTTGACCGAAGTGGTTTCCCGAATCAATGCTTCCAGGCGGCTTTCCACTTGTTTTTGTTCTGCGATGATTCGACAGATGGTGGAAATGTAGCGAACGTGCCCTCGGTCATCGCGGTGCGAAGTGATCAGTTGCGAGACTGGAATCTGATTTCCGTTCTGGTCGACAATTTCTGCCTCGCCGGTCCAGCTACCTGTCCGGATTGCTTGCGGGATTCCCTCACTCACGATACGAGTCATCGATTCGGGAGTGAAAAATTGATCTAGCTTAGCTCCCTCAAGTGACGCGTCTACGCCAAAACCGGTGATCAATCGAGCCGCACGATTCAGCGAAGCGAGAGTTCCGTGAACGTCCGATGTTGCGATAAAATCGGATGCATATTCGACAATGTCAGAAATCCGAACCAAAGAATCGAGTCGAAGTTGTTCCCCTATGCGTTTTGCAATCGCGGGCGTGACATCGCGGATAGCCCGCTTGATATCAAGGCATTCCGATTTTGTGTCAGCCTTGATCAGGAAACCGGCAACCCCCAGTTTTTTGCCGTTGTCATTGAGGGGGCACACCATCAACTGCCAGATTTCGGACGAATGAGTACCGGGCGTATTCTCCTGATCGCTGGCTCCATTGGAAGAACCAACTTTTTCATTATCGCCCAAGACCTTCCAAACTGAGGGATTGGTCACTTTGCGGACTTTTTCTCTCCCCGATTGAAACACTTCCTTTGCGAATCGATTTAATTTCAGACTGTTTTCACCTAACCACTCCTGTTCGAACTTTCCAAAACCGGAATGGGTGTTTTCCAGTTTGTTGGTGAGTGCATTTTCTTTCCACAACCAGACGCAACGGATACCCAACCATTTTCCAGCTATCTCCTGAAGGTCTGCCCAACATTCGGGAGCCGATTGATGCGAAAACTGCCCTGAATTGACAGCCGTTTCGAAAGTCCGGAGTCGCGATTCCCTCAGGTCCGAAGTAATATCTCGTTCGATCGACGAAATGCCGACGATTCCCAGACTTCCAATCACGGGTGAAAGACGAACGTTGACGTCGATCATGGTACCATCCCGCGATCGCCGTTTGGATTGGAATTCGGTCGACTTCCTTTCGGACCTGACCAGTTCGACGTTCACCGCGGTTTCGTCACGAGATTCACGAGGAATCAGCAAGTCAAAAAAGTTGCGGCCAGTCGCCTCTTCGGATGAGTAACCGAATACCTCCGACGCAGCAACATTCCATTGGGTGATGGTGTGAGCCAAATCAAACGCGATGATGCAATCGGAAGTCGATTCAACAATGGAAGCCCACCGTTTAGCGGTATCTTCACGCTGACGAACCAGGGTTGTATTGGTGTAGTTAAGCACCACGCCATCTGTAAGCGACGCAGAATCAAAAGGCGTGATTCGAATCAGGTAGTGTTGGCCATCTTCCGTTTCGATTTCTTCGGTACGAGGATCCCGCATTTGAAGCACACTACGCAACGTTTCAAAAAGTCGATCGGGAATCAATGGCGAACGAAAATCAATGATCGAACGACCGATGTCCTGCGATCGCAAATGAAAAAGATCACCCAACTGGGGTGTGTATCGGCGGATATTTAAATCCTGATCCAAAAACAAAACCGCAACGTCGCTGGACCGTAAAAGGTTGTCCATATCATCGTTGAGTTCTCGCAGCTGGCTTATCTTTCGATGATATTCTGCGTTGACAGTGTGGAGTTCTTCGTTGACCGATTGAAGTTCTTCATTGGTACTTTGCAGTTCTTCATTACTGGCAACCATTTCTTCGTTGGTCGCCTGCAGTTCTTCGTTGCTCGATTCCAGTTCTTGGATAGTGGCCTGCAAATTTTCTCGGGTAAATCGTAATTCATGCTCTAGGGTGTGAATCGAATCGCGGCTGACTACAGCGGCGTCAACTTCTGAGATTTCGCCGCCGAAAATTTCTCTTCTTTCCGAATCTTCAAAGGTCACGATGAAGAAATCCGGAGCTAGGTCAGATTCCCCCAATCGGTCGACCGTCAATTCATAACTTTGACGATCTCCAGAAGGTGTCGTGACGATAACACCGGTATATTTGACGATTTTTTTATCGCGAGCACAGTGCTGAATGGCTGCACTCAAAGAAGCCCTAACATCCGGGTGGATCATATCGGTCAACAAATCTGAATGCCGCCCGGACTGGGGGCTCAAAAAGTCTCCTCCGTTGCCAAAAGTGTGCAGCAGACGAAGGTGACTGTCGATTAAAAATCCAGCTGGAAGGATTTTCGCAAGAATCAGGTCGTATGCTTCCTGCAACTTGTTTTCGCCAAGTCGGCGGATTTTTCCAATATTTTCAAATCGTTTTTCTTGATACCCAAGCGTCTGAATCGCAGCGCGATGTGTCCGTTGAGATGCTAATTGAACATCTTTCAGCTTTCTGAAAATCTTCCACAGTTTGCTGACCGGTTCAAATTCGTCGTCAATGCTTCCCAGAGATTCGCTACTGCCGAGGAATAAGAATCCTCCGGATGACAACGCGAATTGAAACAGCGACAATACTTTTTCTTTGGCACTGGTGTGCAGATAAATCAATAGGTTTCGGCAACTGATCAAATCCATTCGCGTGAACGGGGCATCCACCATTAAGTTGTGTCGCACAAACACAATTTGTTGGCGAAGGCTGGCAACAACCTGATAGCCTTCTTTGATGCGAACGAAATAGCGGTCTCTCATTTCAGCAGAAACATGTTGAATCGCATCACTGGAAAAGACACCATTTGCCGCTGCGTCTACTGCTGCAGCGTGAACGTCTGTTGCAAACAGTTTAACCTTGAGATCACGACCAGCGCGTCGGATGCATTCATGGACCAACATAGCAATGCTGTAAGCCTCTTCGCCAGTCGCACACCCGGCTACCCAAACTCTTACTTCGTCACCATCTTTTTTTGCATTCAGGATTTTTGTGATCCCTTCGTGCTGCAACGTTTCAAAGGCTTCTTTGTCTCTGAAAAAATGAGTCACACCGATTAACAAGTCACGCAATAGAAGTGTTTCTTCATCAATGTTGTTGACAACCAATTGCTTGTAATCTTCGACCGATTCCAGTTCGCTCAATTCGCACCTTCTTCGAATTCGCCTAGCGACCTGTTGGAGTTTGTAAATTCCGAAATCAATATCTGTTTTGTCACGGAGATGTTCCAGTATCGCCATTACCTCGAGTTCTGAATCTGGCAGACCATCACCATTTTCAAGTTGCTCCCTCGACAAAGACTGCCTAACGTATCTCGAAAGCGATCCGGCCAACGATGCTGGTGCAGCAATCAAATCGCAGTAGCCCGTCTCAAGTGCTGCCAGAGGCATTCCAACAAACTTGGCAGATGTCGTGTCTTGAGCCAAAACTAAACCGCCCGCTTTGTGAACGTTGACCAAGCCACCGGCACCGTCGCTACCGGTTCCCGAAAGCACGATAGCGATGCCGAATCGGCCCTGATCATTTGCCAGTGAAATGAAAAAACGGTCAATCGGTAGAGATACTTGTTCCCCTTTTATCCGTTCGGACAAGACAAGTCTGCCGTTTTGGATCGCCAATATTTTGGCGGGAGGGATCAGGTAAACGTGATCAGGACAGACCTCCATTCCCGCTCGAGATTCTTTGACCATCAATACGGGCATCGAAGTCACCCGCGACAGCAACTCGGGCATACGACTTTCATGGTCAGGCGAAAGATGTTGGATGACCACATAGACTACGCCCAAATCAACCGGCACCGCTTCGAAAAATTCCTGTAGCGCCGCCAACCCGCCGGCAGACGCCCCGATCGCACAGACATGATGTTCGCAGTCAGTCAAATCGTTGTCGTCACCAGAGGGTCGATTGGATTTACACTGATCCTCTGCTGCGAGACGATCTTCTATTTCTTGTTCTTCTTTGCCAGCCACTTTTCCATCAGTTTTTTTTAGTCAAAAGGCTTTTAGAAGAGCCTTAATCGGTTTCCGTCTTCTGCATGGCAACGACCGCTTGCGGTGCCAAGATCCAATTCAGTCAACACGCTAAGGGGCTAAGCCCTCTGGTAAGTATCCATATTTAGGGGCGATCGTTGGTCTAACCGTTCCCGAAGATCTATCCACTTACATGCAGTCTAGGTCTTCAACTGCCCAGAAAAAAGTTGCCAAATCTCAAAAAAGCAGGACTTCAGTCGACGAAGCAAAGATTCCACACCAAAGCCGAGCTCTTTGGTCGCACAGCAACCAGGTTGGTTGCCGAGCGATCACGCGAAGTCGTTTTTTATTGTTCTCCATCGCGAGAAGGTTGAAGCCAGCGATCTTTTCAACCCAAACCCGATTCTCAAGATCAGACTAGCTCGGCTGTTCCTGATCTTTCAACGACCATTTCAGGCGGAACAGTTGGTCGGTGCGATTCAGTCTCAGTTGAATAAGAGTCAAAATTGAGTTGTCGAATGATGCCGAATTAAATTGCCAGGTTGCGTCGCTGTCGAGCATACGGCATGAAAGTTGGCGTTGCCGCGGTATGTTAACGACGAGCGGATATAAAACCATTGTGAATCAATGGATTAAACCGTTTTCAATCCCGATTCCTGCTACCATAATATTCTAAAAATTGAGAGCTAAAAAGAGTTGATCAAGGGCGTGGCAAGCAAACTCAAACAGCGTTGTTTGCGAATGAGCCTTGGGGTCATCCAGCACGATACCTATTAAATAACTAAATTGAGTGGGAATCTAGACTGCGTTTGCTGACTGGAAACTTGTGTGACAGACAATCAAATAGATCCGGCGGATAACCAAACGCCCAAAACCGACACCGAGAAAGCAATTTCTGATCTGGAATCTTTGGATCAGCAGACGCGATTGGAGTCGTTGCAGGAGTCTTCAGGTAACTCACAGTCGGATAACAAAAAGATCAAGTTTGGTTTCCCGATCATTGGGATCGGTGCATCAGCCGGTGGCATCGAATCCTTGGAAGAACTGTTTGGCCAGCTTCCGGCCAACACTCATGCTGCCTTTGTGGTAGTACAGCACCTGTCGCCAGACTTTAAAAGCATGATGACTGAGATCTTAAGTCGTCGAACGGATCTAGAAGTCTGCCGAATCGAAGACCAAATGAAGGTCAAACCGAAAACGGTTTACCTGATTCCGCCAAACAAAGATCTGGATATGAAGGGCAACTTGCTTCAGCTCAAAGAAAGGAATGTTGTCAATGGCGTGAGCCACCCGATCGACCGATTTTTTAGTTCGATGGCTCAAAGTTGCGGCACAGCATGCACGGCCTTGGTTTGTTCTGGAAGCGGAAGCGATGGTTCACGAGGAATCCGGGACGTTTGCGAGAACGGTGGAATGGTCTTGGTCGAAGATCCCGACACCGCCACATTCGATGGCATGCCTCGAAGTGCCGTCGAATCGGGGGTTGTCGACTTTGTCGCGCCGATTGCTGAATTGGCAATCTGGATCGGAAGATTTATCGAGTCTTTCAATGATGGCACGCTCACCCAAGAATCGTTGATCGAAATTGGAAAATCTTCTGAACAGTTTTCCGGACTCAAGGCAGTTACTGAACTGCTGCGAAAAGAATACCAGATCGATTTCTTGCAGTACAAACCGAACATGATTCTTCGCCGAATTGAACGTCGGCTTCAACTAATGCATTTTATTACGATCGATGAATACGTGCGCCAATTGCAGGATGATCGCGAGGAGCTCAATCAACTATATCGCGACTTGTTGATTGGTGTGACTCGATTCTTCCGCGACCCCGACGCTTTTAAAGCCCTCAGCGAAAAAGTCTTGCCTGATCTGGTCCGAAGCAGTGCGGACCGAACGTTACGTGTTTGGGCTCCTGGTTGTGCAACAGGAGAAGAAGCTTACTCATTGGCGATTACGATTGTCGAAACGATGAAGAAGCTCGAAATCCAGTGCGAGGTTAAGATTTTCGCCACCGACGCTCATCGTTTAAGTCTCGATAAAGCTGCGATGGGAATGTATTCTGGCAAGCAATTGCTCGATTTGCCCCAATCTATCGTCGAAGAGCACTTTGAACCGACCGCTAATAATTTTCGAGTCAAGCAACATATTCGTAAACTAATCGTTTTCGCTCCGCAAAATTTGCTCAAGGACGCTTCCTTTACAAACGTCGACTTGACGATTTGCCGCAACACGTTGATCTATTTCAAACTCGATGGGCAGCGACGAGCATTAGCATTGATGCATTTTGGATTGCGATTGGGCGGGTATTTGTTCTTGGGCCCCAGTGAATCGCCGGGCCCTATTAAAGGGGATTACGAAACAATTGATCGACGCTGGCGAATTTACAAAAAGATTGCAAATTCTCAGGTCGGTTTATCCGAACTTCGGATGCCTCGTCGCTCCGAGGAAGGCAACGAAACTCCCATTCGTTCGACGGCTTCGATTCGAGCAGATCGTCTGATTTTTAATTCCCTCGAAGAGATCACCGAGACTTATGTTCCGCCGACCTTTGTGACCGATGCCGAATTTCGTTTAGTCTATTCGACCCCAGGAGCGGCAGACTTCATGCGTCGTCAAGAGGGTAAGTTCGATGCTACCCTTCCTGACATGCTGGTGCCTCAACTGAAAACCACGGTCTTGATTGGATTACAAAGGGCCGCGCGTCAGGATCTGACCGAGCCTGTTCTAGTCGGGAAAATTCCGATCAAAACTCGCTCGCTGTCCGGCAAGTCGATTGACGGAGACAGTTCAGATGAGGATTCATCCGATGTCAACGTCCGGATTATCATTCGCAAGATTGTGATTGCCAGTGAAAACAACCATGGATTTGTGGTGACCCTCGAACGGGAGATGGAAGAATCGTTCCAGCGGCCAACTTTTGTCGACAACTTGGATGCCACGACGCGTGCGACGCTCGAAGATGAACTGCGACACACTAAAGAAAATTTGCAGGCCAGTATCCAGGAACTTGAAACCAGTAACGAGGAATTGCAAGCGACCAACGAAGAGATGGTCGCGGCCAACGAAGAATTACAGAGCACTAACGAAGAACTGCATAGCGTCAATGAAGAGTTATACACGGTCAACTCAGAGCACCAACATAAAATTGAGGAATTGACTGAACTGACAGAGGACATGGAAAATCTGTTTCGCGCTTCCGACCTTGCCACGATCTTTTTGGATGAAGAGCTTCGCATTCGCCGATTGACTCCCAAGGCAAGTCAGATTTTTTCCCTCACCGAAGACGACGTCGGTCGATCCCTGGAAAACTTTCGAAATCCTCTCAAGTTTGATGGATTGGAAGAACGGATTCGCCAAACGTCGGAAGTTCGAAAGGTTTTCGAAAAAGAAGTTCAAAGTCATGACGGTCGCCGATTTCTGTTGCGATTGCTCCCCTATTCATCGTGCCGAATGCAAAAGGGAACTGTGCTAACCTTGATCGACCTGCATCGATTGGAATCAGCCCGAAAAAAGCTGGAACGCAATGAAGTTCGTTTCCGAGGTACATTTGAAAACGCTGCGGTCGGCATCGCTCATGTCGGATTGGACGGCGAATGGCTTAGAGTGAATGAGCGACTCTGCGATATCGTCGGTTACAGCCGACAGGAATTACTGGCTTCTAACTTCCAGGCAATCACTCACCCGGAAGATCTGAAAGCAGATCTCGATCAACTTGAGCAGTTAAAACGGGGTGAAATCGACGCCTATTCGATGCGGAAACGCTACATCCATCGTGAAGGCCATGAAGTCACCATTGATCTGACTGTTTCCTTACAACGTGAACCTCATAATAACGAACCGTACTGTATTTCAGTTGTTCAGGATGCGACTGAAAATGTGCAGTTTCAACAAAAATTGGAAGAAGCCGTTAAACAACGTGACCAATTTTTGGCCGTCCTGTCTCACGAACTCAGAAATCCGCTGGCGTCGCTCCGCAACGTGGTTCAATTGTTGCAAAAATTGACGGACGAGAACGAAAAAACACAGGCTTACATTTCTGTTTTGGATCGTCAAACGGAGCATATGGCTCGATTGGTCGAAGATCTGCTCGATACATCACGAGTGACACAAAATCAGATCAAATTACAGCGAGAGTTAGTTGACCTAAAATCGCTCGTTAAAGAATCAGTTTCGGGCGCCCAATCGGGATTCACACTCAAGGATCTGGAACTCTCATTTGTCGCCGAAGGTGACAAGTTTCCTGTTGTCGGGGATACGACTCGCCTGTTGCAAGTCATGGAAAACCTGTTGTCCAACGCCAGACGCTACACGCCGGCAGGTGGAAGCGTGAAGGTCAAATTGTTCGCGGACGCAGGTGATGCCGTGGTCAGCGTGATCGACAATGGATCGGGAATCGACCAGCAAAAATTGGATTTAATATTCGAAATGTTCGGAAGAGCAACTGATACCAAAGAAACTCAAGGGGGACTCGGTATCGGTTTGGCACTTTCCAAAATGTTGATGGAACAACACGAAGGAAGCATTTCAGCTCATAGCGATGGTCACGGAAAAGGTGCGACGTTCTCGATTCGACTGCCTTTGGCACCGATACCCGAGACAGGAGTGCAAGAAAAGGTTCAAAACGATTCGATGGAAATCGTTCGACCGATGAAAATCGTTCTGGTGGAAGATGACGACGACGCCAGACTGACGATGCAGGCACTTTTGGAACTGGATGGTCATCAGGTTGAAACGGCTGCCGATGGGCTGGAAGGATTAGCAGTCATTTCCGAAAAATCTCCCGATGTCGCGTTAATCGATCTGTCGATGCCGGGACTCAACGGAATCGAATTGGCCAATGAGTTGGTCAAACAAGGAGTCAAAAGCAAACTGATTGCACTCACGGGACATGGTCAGGCTGCCGATCGAAAAAAGACAAAAGCGGCCAACTTCATCGGCCACATCACCAAACCAGTCGATATGGACGAATTAAACCGTTTAATGTTTGAACTTGAAAATTGAACGCTTGCGATCGCAAAAATCAGTTCGAAGTCGGTAGTTCCGTCCGATCAGAACGGCCACGATTGCCAGACAACGGTTCCGGCAGTGACCGTCATCAGAAAACCTAAAATAACCAACAATCCATCTTGAGCCGTGAGCCCAAGAGCGAACATGGCGATCGCACAGCCCGGAAGAAAAACTCCAAAGGGAACAAAAGCCAGCGGGTAAAATGAAATCGCAAGTAAGATGCAAATCATCGCAACAGGGTAAATTGCGATACCAGTTGTGAAAAACTGCAACCGCCGAAAGATTGCTTTTTCAATCCATTTAACCCATCGTTTTGTTTTTTCAGATCCGCTTTTTAGTTTTTCTCGGGTGAACTCAAAATTGGCCAGTCGTTTTGGAATCCAGGGGCGACTGGAAAAGAACATCATTTGGGTCGCAATCAAAACGATAAGCGTCCCGGTCACCACACTCATCCCCGGAATCATTCCGATCGGAGAGACCGCGATGATGGCCGGGAAAAGCAGCATGGGCCCGTGGCTTCGACTACTAAGCGAATCCAACAAATCGCCAATTGTGACTTTTTCTTTTCCCTCAGTAGTTTCGACAAAATGATCAAGTAAATCGCTTAATCGTTTCGGAGATTCTTTTTGGTTCATGATGGTATCGACCGGAACATCACGTCCTACCTGATTAATGACTGACACAACTTACCAGATTAATCTTCGTCGCAAACCGGCCAGATTACTCGTTCGTTCGTCGAATATGGGCATAGTTCAATAATGCAACAAAAAATGAACCTCCAATGAGATTTCCAAACAAGGCGACACCAATAAAATTTGCTGCCATGGATGGAGTGAACTCTGAACTTAAGAACATGGCAGAAAACATTTCAACCGAACCGGCGATCGAGTGGTGCAACCCGCCTAAACCGATCACAAAGGTCACAATGTAAATCACAAAAATTTGAGCAATGGTACGCGGGCTCGACCCGACCAACCATGCCCCCAAAGCCATCAACCAACCTGCCAGGATCGCACTGACCAAAAGCGACTGGTTCGAATAGTGGGTCAAGTGTTTTCCGATCTCAATGTAACCTTCTTTTGCAGCGATTACATCCATCGCTACAAAATGTAAAGAGGCGGCAATGACGGCCCCAATCAGATTCCCTACCACGACCAGTAACCACAATCGAAACAGCCGGTAGATTTTGGCTTCCCCATCGAGCACCGGATAAAGTGCTGTCGCCGTGTGTTCAGTGAAAAGCTGGGCACCACTCAAAATACAGACGATGAACCCGAGTGGATAAACGAAAGCTGAAGCAATTCTTTTAACGATCGAACTTAATTCCAATTCCCCTGCCGCCGTCAGCACAACTGCCACGGCAAGCGCCGAGAATCCAACAATCAATCCACCAGCGATTGACGAAAGTAATAGGGATACGAAAGGACGTCGAATCTGTTCGAGTCCCTCTTCGATCGCTGCCTGGAGGGCGTCGTCAGGGTGCCGGCGAGTTTCGTCATTCCTTTTGATAATGACTGGAACATATTTTTCGTCCTCAGCCCTTCTTTCTTCGCCACGCAAATTTTCAAGCGACGATGCCTTGAAAGGAGATCCATCCGGAAGAATGATACCTTCTTCGAGATCATCGCCTGATTTCGTTCTATCGTTCAATCAAATGGCTCCGTGGCTGTTCGTGTTCATCGGGTTAAAAAGTAGTACGTCTTCTTGTAATTCCGACAGAATTGCGGTGGCAGCCTTGCAGTCGGACAGGGTCAACCGGTGACAAATTTTTCGAATAACATCGTTTTGTTCCGGTGAAGCTTTGGCACCGCTTCCAAACCAACCCTCTCCAGACGCATGAGCGACA
>JBCCSJ010000071.1:0-20185 GCA_039200505.1 Planctomycetota bacterium
AAAAAATCGAATTTTCAGTGACGTTAGCCGGTAACTTAATTCAGGGCGAGTCCTTACTCTGGACCGATTGGCAAAACTTGCCCGCCTCGATGACACCAATCATATCGGCTGAGAATCTTATCGACTAGAACGGTCAAAACGTAACCTAGGCCGCCGGCAGATTTTGTACCAGCTTGCCCAAGAACAGCCGCAAGCCGATGCATTGATAAGAAATCAAAATTCAGAACGATCTATTCAAAACGTAGCGTTCCCTCGATTCTGCCGTTTTAAGCAGCTGGTCGGCTGGAACCATTCCAAAAAAAACAACGCCTAATAAAAGAGGCTGGGCAATCTGTTTGACGATCGCCCAGCCAACTTAAAATCGGATTCGAGTCCACTAAATCGAATGAACGATTCAGACACATTTTTCGGATCATCTCAATTCATGAATATCGTTTGGTAAAACCGGTTGGCGGTAAAACCATCTGACTCAATTAGGATCGGATGGACCATTAGGTCTTAGGAATCTGCCCCTTTGCTTCGGCATCAATATCGTTGAGGACTTCGCCGATATCTTCGACGTAGCCGCCAGCTTCGAGAACTTTATTTTTAATTTCCAGGCAAACGTCTGGATTATCGAGCAAGAAGTTTCTTGCTTTTTCTTTTCCTTGGCCGATGTGCGTTGAATCGTATTTGAACCACGATCCACTTCGTTGGACAATTTTGTGGGCTACCGCCAAGTCCAAAACATCACCCTCAAAGCTAATTCCATTGGTGTGCATCATGTCAAACTCAGCGATGCGAAAAGGTGGAGCGACTTTGTTTTTCACGATCTTGCATTTCACTCTTTGCCCAACCTGAGTGTCGCCATCTTTCAGTGCACCGATTCTTCGAACATCGATTCGCACCGAAGTGTAAAACTTCAGAGCCCGTCCACCCGGGGTGGTCTCGGGGCTACCAAACATCACTCCGATCTTTTCGCGGATCTGGTTAATGAAGATGGCACAGGTCTTACTTCGGCTGATGGCACCGGTCAGCTTTCTCATCGACTGGCTCATCAATCGTGCTTGGAGTCCGACATGCGAGTCACCGATCTCGCCTTCCAGTTCTTTTTTGGGAACCAAGGCAGCAACCGAGTCCACCACAATCACATCGACTGCGTTTGACTTAACCAGCATCTCAACGATCTGCATCGCTTCTTCACCGCTGTTGGGTTGCGACACCAATAAAGTATCCAGCGAGACGCCAATCTTTTTGGCCCATGTGGGATCGAACGCATGTTCTGCGTCGACGATCGCGGCAATTCCACCTTTCTTTTGAGCTTCGGCTACCGTGTGAAGTGCCAAAGTCGTTTTACCACTGGATTCCGGACCGTAAATTTCAATGATACGCCCGCATGGTAAACCCGAACCGCCCAGTGCCATGTCCAAAGCCAAACTGCCCGTCGATATCCCCCGAATGGTTTGTTTGGAGTCATTCCCCAAAGCCATGATCGATCCAGATCCAAACTGAGCTTCGATTTGTTGGACCGCGGTTTTCAATGTCTCGTTATCATCGAGCATTCTATCGACCGGAGTCACTTCGGCGTCTTTGGTCTTTTTACGAGCTGGCTTTGTGGTTTTCGCTGTTGATTTGGATTTCGCCATGGTTTTCCCTAACTGGTTGGATTGTTTTGAGTCTTGTTCCTTCGATTCCAATTTAGAATCCCGTTTGGCAGGCAAAGGTTTCGCAGTTGAACTGGTTGTGTTCACCCGTTTGTTTTCGACTGCTGATTCGGCGACCGATGTGGATTTTACCTTTTTGGTAGCCGATCCTGTGGATCCGTTTTTAGCTGACGTCGTCGTGCCCATCAATGTCTCCTAGTGAACGAAGGTACAGTGAAGGCTGACAAAGTTACGATACGGCTCGAAACCGAGTTTTTCAAGTGCCTTCACGTTATAACATTCGCAGGGCAGGGGACACGTCAGGTCATCCACTCTGATTTTTGGGAAAAAATTGGAGATCTATGGGACTATTTAAAGAAATTGCAGGCATTTAGGTTCATAACCTGCAAGTTTCCAGAATGCTGTCAAATCTTTCTCTACAGCCGAATCGTCGCCATCGGAGTGTAGCTAGGCCCCACTTTTTCGAGATAGCTGGCAAACACGATTACTTCGCTGACCTGACAAAAACCTCCATCATGATTTCTTAGCCGATGCATTTGCTCCATAAGAGAATCATTCCATCGCCCACCTCGACGAACTCGCCCGATTGTCATGTGAGGAACGTAAGGTTTTCTTTCACGATTCACGCCCCACTGATGTAATTCGTCAGCCAGATCGCCGTAAATTTCGTGCATCGCCTCTCGCCCCTCATCAACCCCAATCCAGATAATACGAGGCTGTTCGACTTCCGGAAACGCACTCACACCCCGTAGAGACAATTCGAATGGTTCGAATTTTTGAACTACGTTTTTGACCAGCTTGCAAAGCTCGGGGACTTCGACATCAATCACATCTCCGACGTAATTCAACGTGACATGCAAATTTTCGGGAAGCACCCAATTGTACTCGACGCCAGTGGACTCCAACCGGGTCGCCACTCGACTGACATTCGAACTAACTCGTTGGGACGCTTTGACGCCGATGAAGGTCCGAATTTTTTTCGCCATCGTTTTGAGTCGAGGTTAAGTTTCAAAGCATTGCAACGAGTCGGCCATTGTACCGCCCGCTTTTTGATCAATAATGATCCCTTTGATTCAAACCTGAACCTGGAAAGCAAACAAGTGCCTGATAAGAAATATGATGTCTTTGGAGTTGGGAACGCAATCGTAGATACCCTTGCTCAAGTGAGCGATGAATTCGTTTCCGAACAGGGATTGTCCAAGGGAGGCATGGCTTTGATGGACACGGAAAGCCAAGCGAAAATTCTTTCAGGACTAGAAAACACCCATCTCAAATTAGCTTCCGGTGGTTCTGCGGCTAACTCGATGGTGGCGATCGCGCAAAGCGGTGGATCGGGCGTTTACCTCGGCAAAGTCGCAAGCGACACCAATGGACAATTTTACCGTCAAGACATGGAAGCCTGCGGAATCTCTTTCCCGGTCGAAATGGCCCCTGAATCCGACCTACCGACCGGCACCTGTGTTGTTCTTACGACCCCTGATGCCGAACGCACCATGTGTACCCATCTTGGGGTATCAACCCATTTGACCAAAGCAGAGATCGACGGCGACATTCTGGCCCAGTCAAAGTGTTGCTACGTTGAGGGATACTTGTGGGATGCCGAAGATCCTAGAGCCGCCTGCATCGAAGCGTTCGAGATGTGCAAAAAACAGGGGGTCAAGAACGCTTTCACATTTTCAGATCTATTTCTCGTAGGCCGTTATTCAAACGACTTCAAAAACGTTGTTTCCGATTACTGCGACATCGTATTTTGTAACTCCGATGAAGCAAAGAATTTTTTTGAGTCAGAATCGTTGGAGGACTGCTCCAAAAAGATGGCTGACATTTGCAGTCTTGCATTTTTGACCGATGGCCCCAACGGCTGTTACGTAATCGAAAATGGGACGATCAATCTGGTACCTGGTTTCCCGGTCAAAGCGATCGATACGGTTGGGGCCGGAGACGCATTCGCGGGAGGAGCCCTTTACGGGATCACCCATGGAATGAGTGCGGCCCAAGCTGCGAAATGGGGTAATTACTTTGCTTCCCGAGTTGTCGAAGTCATCGGACCTCGAATTAAAGGATCTATGAAAGACCAAGTCTCAGAAATCGTCGGTAATTAACTTGCCTGAAATCCTGCAACAGATCGACCAAGCCCTTGAGCGGGACGAATTTGAAGGAAGTTGGAATCCTAAAATTAGAACGGTCGCTCAAAATGCTACCTCGAAATAATTAGAGAAGCCTTTATCATCAAACTTGATGGACTTGAAAAAAAGCAAGTTGGACTCACATGGATGCTTCACTGACATGATCACCCAGTGTTTTCTTGAGCTAATCAGAATTCTCGATCAAAAACAGATCATAAATTACACAACTATTACAAAGCTATGACGGGCAGAAAACTGCTTATAAGTCGATCTCCCTTATACTTTTAAGCTGAAATCAAGAATGATTGGTGTATCTGTCACCAATCCTTTCCCAAGCGGAATTTGAGACATCTTACGTCGCCAAACGACAAACGACGGATAAAAAGGAATTTTCAATGGCTTCCGTTACTGAACCCCAGACCGTTTCCACGGTGAACCCCGAAGTTGACGACCAGCTGGATTCAAAGTCGAACCAGCAACCGCTGGTCACCGAACCTTCTACGACCTCTTCTGCTGCGAAAGAATCCAATAAACAGGATTTGATTTTCGACGACGAAAATACGTTGACTCGCAAAATGGTGATTCTCGGAACGGTTCTTTTACCGCTAGTGGGGATGGCCGCCGCGATTGCAATGGCTTGGCAATTTGGGTGGTTCAGTTGGTTCTACCTCGTCATGCTGATCGGTGGGTGGTATTTGACAGGATTAGGCGTCACGGTTGGCTATCACCGAATGCTGACCCACAAATCATTCGAAACCGTGAAACCGATCCGATTTTTTTGGGCGGCCATGGGAGCCCTTTCAGTGGAAGGTTCTCCGATTGATTGGTGTATGGTGCACCGGAAACATCATCGTTTTTCTGACCACCACGGTGATCCTCATTCGCCTCACTTGCACGAAGGTGGATTCTGGGAAACTATGAAGGGCTTTTGGCATGCCCACACCGGATGGCTCTTTAACGCGACATGGTCCAAATCGGAGAGAGCGAAATACGTTCCCGATTTGAAAGACGAACCAATGCTCGTTTGGATCGACAATCACTACAACTGGTGGGTCGTCGGCACTTTGATTATCCCTGCAGTTATCGGCGCTGGATTTGGCCTGATTCAAGAATTGTCATGGGCCAGTCTCGGAATGGGAACGTTTCTAGGGTTTGTGTGGGGAGGACTCGCTCGCGTTTGCCTATCGCACCACATGACGTGGTCAATCAATTCAATCTGTCACATTTTTGGATCTCAAGACTACAAGTCGGCAGACGATAGCCGAAATAATCTGTTTTTTGGAATCTTCAGCCACGGCGAAGGCTGGCACAACAATCACCATGCCTTTCCTTCATCGGCTCGCCACGGTTTGAAGTGGTGGCAATTCGATCTGAGCTGGGTCATCATCCGCACATTGGAAATTTGCGGGCTGGCCTGGAACGTCAAACTGCCTTCCAAATCGCAGCTTGAACGTAAGGCAGTTAAAAAATAAGGCGGTTAAGAGCGACTCTGTTCGGAAACTCAATCCACGGGTTGGCCCCCGAGGCTATACGCTTTCGAATCTTTTAGAAAAACCATTCGATAACGATTTTTTTCAATCTTTGTTCGGCCTGATCATTTAGTCTCGACGCCGGGCTCACCTGGTTCGCGTATAAAACGATAACCGGCGTCACGAATCGTCAAAAAGTGAATGGGCTTAGAAGCATTTTTTTCGAATGTCTTTCGAAGCTGCCTTAAAATCTGATCCGGGGCACGCGTCGATACGTGTCCCGGCAAATTCCAAACGTCTTCTAACAATTTAGCTCGCGGAATAACAACGCCTTCGTTTTCGATAAAGTATTTCAGAACCTTGATCTGCAGTTGAGTCAAACGAACCGGTTTTCCATCTACCCTGATTTCGTAAGTTTGGAAATTCAGTCTAGCTTGCCCAAATTCGTACTCCACGACTTCGTCATTCTTTTCCAGCTGCTTTCGAAACTGACCGCTGAATTGAGCCAACAGATTTTTGACCCGAGCTATCAACTCTTCCAATTCAAATGGTTTAACAAGATATTGATTTGCCCCAACATCAAAGCCACGAGTTTTGTCCTCGGTCAATTTTCTAGCGCTTAGCATCAAGACTGGCATATGTTTGCCTGCCTCGCGAATGTGTTCGCAAACTTGATAGCCGCTCATGCCTGGCAGCATCAAGTCGAGCACAATAAGGTCGACCGGCGTGTCTTCATCTTCGACAATTTTGACCGCAGACAGTCCGTCGCCAACCGTTGTGACGGCAAATCCCTCGGCCTCCAGGTTGTACTTAATTCCGACGGCTAGATGTTCTTCATCCTCGACGACGAGGATATGTTTTCCTGATGTAGCTTCGTTCATCGTCCCGTTATTATTACCATTTCAAACTTATTGATATGTTATCAGGAATCGGATCCTGCAAGTCAAGTTTTGAAAGACCTGGGTCAGGTTGCCCACAGTTGCCCCTGTCCTTAGTTTTGAAGAGGCACGTCAGAAATTGCCTACAAAAATATTAACCTTTGGGAAACGCCAAGGTGAAAACGCCAGGTATTGGCTGAACCACAAAAGAGGGCATCGCTAGACTGTGGAATGCGTATTGACAGTGGTTTCGACGGGCAATGGATGTTCTCCCGACAATGAGTCCCGATCCTGAATGGGAAGCCGAACCTCGAATACGGTTCCAAACCGACGGTCTCGTTCAACGATTGCGACCTTTCCATTAAGCCTCCGAACCAGCGTCCGTACGATATACAACCCAAGCCCGGTGCCAGGCTTTTTCCTTCGCAACTCTTCCCCCAAACGAACAAATCGACCGAACACCTTGCGTCGCAACGACCTTGGAATCCCTTCTCCGTTGTCACAGATTTCAACCACCGCGATCTCTCCTTCGAGCCGCATATTGACATGGACCTTGGGAGGATCACCAGCATACTTGACGGCGTTGTCGAGCAGATTTCGAAAAATCATTGTCGCGTCCACGTGGGATGCATAGATGGAACAGGGCTTTAAATTAAGCTCGATAACTTCTGGATCAACGCGATACCGACTACACACTCGTTTGGCACAAATCACCAACAACTCGTCCAGCGGGACTTCCGAATAGTCCTCTCTCGATTTCTTTTTCTCGATGGTCCCTGCATCCAAGAGGTGACTGATCAGCGAGTCCAGGCGTTCGACATCATCCATCATGATTTGATGAAATTTAGCTTGTTCTTCTTCGCTGACGTTGCGAATCTTCATTGTCTGCAAGTAAAGCTTGAGCGAGGCGATCGGTGATTTTAATTCATGGGTTACACTGTCGATAAAATTGGATTGTCGCCGATTGAGATTGATTGCTTTGACCGAAAGCGTCAGATAAAAAACCACTCCGACCAAAACCACTCCGAACAGAATAGAACCCACAGTCAGCAGGGTCCAGTAAACCGACGGCTTGGGACTGTTATCGGCCGCATAAACATTCACCAACACCCAGCCAACAATCAAAGCGGCGAGACTCAGGATCAGAATCACCCCAAGCGTAATCGGGAGTCTAAGCGAACGACGTTCGAACATAATTTTGCTTTTACCGTTTCCACTAAGAATTGAAGGCTGTTGGTCGGCCGATAGACCGACACCAAACTACGAAATTTCACTTCCTCGATCATAGACGGTCGATTCAGTTACTACAAAATCGAGCGGTACATCGTGCGGCTGGGCCTTGATTTCGGGAACCTTTTGAAGCTCAAACGCAATCCCCACTAGCCTGTAAGTCCTGATAGATTTGGCGGGTAAGCAGGCGAATGTTCGGTCGTAAAATCCGCCGCCAACGCCGATTCGGTGGCAGGATTCATCGAATCCCACCAATGGAACAATCACACAGTCAAGCTGCCGACCGTCAATTCGATCCGATTCTTGGTGGACCGGTTCCTGAATCCCGAATTGGTTGGCCCGTAACTCCGATTCGCGAGTCCAGCGAACAAAACTTAGCGGTTCGGTTTTCCCAGTTACGGTCGGAACATGTACGGATTTGCCATCCAAAATTGCTCGGTCCATCAACGGCAAGGGATCTGCTTCACCGTTGAATGGAAGAAAAGCCCCCAGATTAGAAGCTGACTGATAACAATCCAATTGCGAAATCAACTCTGAAAACCGGTAGCTTGCCTGGGTAGCATACCGTTCTGGAATCGTTTGCCGAGCGATCCGCAGCCGCTTCCGAAGCGATTGAAGATGCATAAGATTTTTCGCCACGTTCGGTTACTTCTTTTTACTTTTGGCCCAAGCGTCTCGTAAAGTGACAGTTCGGTTGAAGACAAGTTTCTTGTCAGTCGAGTCCCTTTCGTCCACGCAAAAATAACCCATCCTCACGAACTGGAACGCTTGTCCTGCTTTTGCCGAAGATAGAAACGGCTCAAGCTTGGCGTCGGGCATTACAACGAGAGCATCGGGGTTGATAAACTCTTTCCAGTCTCGTCCTTCGGGGATATCGGTCGGATCTTCCTGCTGAAACAGCACATCGTAGAGGCGAACTTCCGCATCAACCGCTTTCTCGGCTGACACCCAATGAATCGTTCCTTTCGGTTTGCGGCCATCGGGCGCTTTTCCGCCGTCTGTCTCTCGGTCATACGTGCACCGCAGTTCGACAACCTCACCCACCTCGTTTTTAATGACTTCGTTGCACTTAATAAAAAAGGCATTGCGAAGCCGGACTTCGACTCCAGGGCTAAGTCTCTTAAACCCGTCATCAGGCACCTCCATGAAGTCAGATTTTTCAATAAACAACTCTCGCCCAAAAGGAACTTCACGGGTCCCCGCATTCGGATCTTCCGGATTATTTTGCGTCTTCCGCATCTCGAATTCTCCTTCAGGGTAATTGTCGATGGTGACTTTTAACGGATCGATCACCGCCGACACTCGCATCGCAGATCGGTTCAAATGATCGCGAATACACAGATTTAAAAGAGCGATATCCGAGGTGCTGTTGTATTTCGTGACCCCCACTTTTTCGCAAAAATCCCGAATCGCCATCGCAGGCACGCCTCGCCGTCTAGCCGCAGACAACGTGGGCATTCGAGGGTCATCCCAACCATCGACATAATTCCCTTGTACCAACTCAGTCAACCTACGTTTGCTCATCATCGTGTTCGACACGACCAATTTGGCAAATTCAATCTGCTGGGGGTGATGAATCTCTAATTGATCGATGTACCAATCGTAAAGCGGACGATGGTGTTCGAATTCGAGCGTGCAAATCGAATGGGTGATCCCCTCTAACGAATCGCTTTGCCCGTGGGTCCAGTCGTACGTGGGGTAAATACACCATTTATCGCCGGTTCGGTGATGGCTGGTGTGCCTAATCCGGTACATCGCCGGATCTCGCAAGTTCATGTTGTCGGCGTTCATATCAATTTTCGCACGAAGCGTTTTTTCGCCGTCTTTGAATTCACCAGCCCTCATACGATCGAATAGTTCCAGATTTTCCTCTACAGTGCGGTTTCGATATGGACTATCCTTGCCAGGCTTATTCCAGCCGCCTCGATATTCCCGAACCTCTTCCACCGTTTGATCGCAAACGTAAGCCTTCCCATCTTTGATTAACTTTACTGCCCAATCGTAAAGCTGATCAAAATAATCGGAAGCAAAATATTCGTTATCCCAATCGAATCCCAGCCAACGAATATCTTGCCGAATCGCATCAACAAACTCAGTATCTTCCTTGTCTGGATTAGTATCATCAAATCTCAGATTGCATTTTCCGCCAAATTCTTCAGCGATCCCAAAATTAAGGCAAATCGATTTCGAATGCCCCAAATGAAGATACCCATTGGGTTCCGGCGGAAACCGGGTCTGCACTCGGCCATCATTCTTTCCAGACGCCCGATCGTCAGCCACAATCTGCCGGACAAAGTCGAGTGATTTCTTTTCCGTCTTGTTTTTATCTTTGTCTTTACTCATAGGTCGCTTGCTGAGCCACGATTTATTTTCAGAAGGATCATCCTTGGCATCCGTTGTCTGCTGGACTCAATCCGTCATGTAGAGGTTCATTGTTTCGAATGTAACCCAATGTCGTCGTTAGGACGAGCCGACATTGTTGCTAAATCAGAAGGTACGACATACGATTTCGTGGACAGATTAGGTCCGTCGCTTGGCCGCTTCTAACTTTCCGAGCTTATGGCTGTTTTTCAATTCAAAGTATCCTATGAAAAAATTGCTTTTGATCAGTAGTTCTCGAGTTCACGGAACGGAATTTCTGGAACATTGCCAGGCAGACATTGCTGAACATTTTGCCGGATTGGACCGAATCCTGTTTGTTCCTTATGCACTCAAGGATATGGACAGCTACGAAAAATTGGTCGCCCAAGCACTCGAACCAATAAAGCTGAAAGTTGAGTCGATTCACAAGTTTGCCGACCCAGTCCAAGCAGTCGAGAATTGCCAGGGAATTTTCGTAGGCGGTGGCAACACTTTTCGATTGTTGAAAACCGTTTACGATCAACAACTCTTGCCAGTGATACGATCCAAGGTCTTAGGCGGTCAAGTTCGATACATGGGTAGCAGTGCGGGTACCAATCTTGCCTGTCCGACGATTCGCACATCCAATGATATGCCGATCGTTCAACCTCCCTCTTTCGAAGCCCTCGACCTGGTTCCATTCCAGATCAATCCGCATTTTATCGACGCCGATCCCAATTCCACCCATCAAGGTGAAACGAGGGAACAAAGACTGACGGAATTTCACGAAGAAAACGACACGTCGGTTCTTGGCCTGCGCGAGGGAAGTTGGATTCGGGTCCATGGCGATCGGTATCAACTTTGCGGTGCCAGCGGAATGAAATTATTCCGAAAAAACAGGCCTTCCGAAGAATTTGCCGCTGGCGACATCAGCCATTTGAAATAGTTGCCAGCTTGTCAAGCGCTAGTTTGATCCGTGCCACACAACTCTCCTTTCCGAGAATCGAAATCGTATCAAACATCCCAAACCCAGCCGCCTTGCCGGTAACCGCCACTCTTAGCGCGTGGATGATATCTCCCAGCCCGATTTGATTCGCAGAACAAAATTCATCGATCACCGTTTCGATATTTTCGGGCGCGTAATTATCAGTCGATTCCAAAACCTGGGCCACGTTAGACAACAAAATTCCTGCCTTTTCGGGTTTGACCAGCCTTTTCTGAAATGGTTTCTCTTCAAACGAAAGTGCTGAATCGTCGATAAAGAAAAAATCAAATTTCAGAATGTCGCCCGCCATCGTGATCCGATCATCAGCTGCCGCCACCACTTTTTGAGCCACTCTTTTGTCAATGGGGCTGGCTGGCTGCTGAACCAAACCTGCTTTTTCAAGGAACGGTAAACAGAGGTCGGTTTTTCGTTCTGTCGGAATTGAATTCAGCTCACGAGCCTGAAAGGCTGTTAACTTTTGGGGATCAAAACTGGCTTCTGATTTGACAACTCGGTCCAGTGAAAAAAGCTCCAACATTTGTTCCGGCGAAAACCGTTCCGTTTCACCGTCAAGGGACCACCCCAAGAGTAACAAATAATTGATCAAAGCGTGCGCCTGAAATCCGGTATCTCGATAGAAATCTACCAAAACCGGGTTAAAGGTTTCGGGGTCAACCTTCAATCCAATTCGAGACGCAATGTCGGCTCCGTTTTGGTAAAGACGTTTAAAATCTTTATTGTTCAGATATTTGGCGATCTCACGTTTGCTTAACTTCTTTTTGCTGCCCGGTTCGGCCACATACGGTAGGTGTGCGAATTGAGGCAATTCCCAATTAAGGGACTCGTAGATAAAAATTTGTCTCGGAGTGTTGGCCAAATGTTCGACAGCACGCACCACGTGAGTGATCTCGAAATCGTGATCGTCGACCACAGTTGCCAGATTATACAAACAGGATCCGTCAGCTCTTTGGATCACAGTGTCCGCCTGACCGGCCCATTCAAAACTGACATCTCCGCGGACTAAATCATTGAATTCGCAGCACCCATCTCGCGGCATTTTAAGCCGAACGACTCGTTTGCGTCCTTCCGCTTCAAATTGATTGACTTTTTCTTTGGTGTCGGCCATCCACTTTCGGCTGTAAACAAAAGGCTGCTTGGACTTTTCGGCCGCTTCCCGTTCAGCCTGATAATCGGATCCTGAATAGTCTGCGTACGCTTGGCCGGATTGAATTAGCTGTTCGACGACTTTCTGATATCGATCAACACGCTGAGATTGAAAGTAGGGCGCGTGAGGTCCAACCGAATCGGAACCGTCGGCATTGGGTCCCTCGTCCCAATCAATCCCCAGCCAACCAAAACCATCAAGGATCGGTTTCAAGGCTTCGGCCACGTTTCGTTGCTGGTCGGTATCGTCGATCCGCAAAATGAATTGACCGCCGCTTTGACGAGCCAAAAGCCAATTAAACAGGGCGGTCCGGACTCCACCGATGTGGAGAAAACCAGTTGGACTGGGAGCGAATCTTGTTCGAACGGTCATCTTATCGAAAATTAAACAGAGCTGAAAAACGGAAGCCCATTATCATATTCGAATCCCCTGAATTAGTCACAGGGCGGATCGAATTTTGCCAGACGTCTCCAACAAGCCCGTTCGAACCAACTTGAATTCATCAGAGCATTTGGGCGGATGCGACCACCTGCTTCGTCAAAGGTTGATGGTGGGAGCCTGTGCAACCATTGACCACCGTTGGGTCACATCAGACAACCTTATCCAATTAACGCAATACAATGTCAGGCCGCTCTTCTTCGATTTTGTTTTTGCTGTTTTCGAAGTTTGCGACGTTGCGACTTGGTCATTTTTACGACGCCCTCCTCTTCGTCCTGTTCCAATTCGCGTTCACGGCTCGCAGCGGCTAATTCGGCCAGCTTTTCGGCCGGAGTTTTTTCCAAAACGAATTTCTCTTTTGCCGCAGTCCTCCGAGGTGGTTTTTGCTCTACGGGCTGATCAGGCGTCGCCGCAACCAACGCTTGTGACTTCTCTGCTGGAGCTTCTGTTTTTTTGACGGCTTTCTTGGTATTTGACGTTTTTGTTGTTCTCGTTTTCTTGGCCGTGTTCTTCCGACGGGTTGCCTTGGTTTTGCGGACTACTTTCTTTTTTGATTTCGCCTTTTTTTCAACGGTTGCCTGTGAGCGTTGGACTTTAATCAGCCCATGAGCCAACAAATAAACGTGCCGTAGGTAAGTCACGTTGGCCAAAAAGACTCCAGCTGTTCCAAACAGAAAACAGTTACCCATGACCGCTTCTTTTGAAATTCCAACCATCTGATCTGCCCCAGTTGGAATCTGCATCAAGGCGGCAGTCGTGTAGGCGAACCAGACAAAGGCAACCACAGCAAACGCTCCACGTGATTCTCGCACTTCGATCAGCCCGCGGACCACGATAAGACTAAGGGCACAAATCTTGATCGCCACTGGAAGCCAAACAATGGACGTCGTGCTCGGATTGAAGACCAACTTTGACAAGTTCCCGATGACACTCATGACGTCCACGACGCATGCGATGCTGGCAAATAAAAACAATCCTGCCAACCACCCCCAGACCCGATACGTGCCTCGATAATCGTCACACCGATGTTGACGAAGTGCGCAAATTTGCAAACTCGCCATTCCAGAAATAATCAGCAAAAAGGATGAAAACCAACTTGCCAAGCTACCTTGTACTCCCAAGGTAAACATTCGTTGTCCCGACTGACCAATCCATTGAGCCCATTTGTGATGGTTCTGGCTGCCGTAACTCAAACAGAAAAGACAAACCATCAAAGCAAGAATTAATAGGAGATAGGTTTGCAACCTTTTTGGAATCAGGTCGGTTGTCTTTCGCTGACTCTTCCTTTTTGCACCTGCTGAATAGGGTTTCGGGTCGATGTCTTCGGAGGCCGTCCGCTGTGAATTATTGGTTAGGGAAGAATGGATCTTTGTCGCCGCAGAACCGACCGCAGGATCAATGACAACTCTACGACGACGCGAATTACTACGGCGAACCACCATTGCTAGTCGATCCTTCTTTTGTCGATCCTACAAATTTCCACTGGGGCCAAATTCATTTTCAGCCAGCTTGTCACGTGAATAAGAGTAAGATCGGCTAGTCACAGGCCGTTTTTTAAATTGAGTTTCTTTGGATCGCATCCCAAAAGATCGCTAGCACCCCACGACAAGCAAAAAATGGGCAAGCAAGAGAAAATGGGCAGACGAAAAAGCGGTCCGGCTGAACTGAGGATGCAGTCAAAGACCGTTTGCAGAAACGGCTTAAGCCACATTCAACGATGAAATAAGCCAAATTCCGACTGAAGTGTACAGCCGCAACGACGAACGAACACCAATCGAAGGAACACAAATTCCGCTGCGGTTAAATCACACTGGCACGCGGACGGTCTAATTTGGGGCAACCATTCGATTCGCCAAAACCCCCAGTTTTTCGATTTCGACCTCTACCTGGTCACCGGGTTTTAAAAAAACAGGAGGTTTTCTGCCGGCTCCAACTCCAGGTGGAGTTCCGGTAAATAACAGATCTCCCGGTTGCAGCGTCACAAACTTCGAAATATGTGCGATCAGGAAGTCGATTGGAAAAATTAGATTTTCGGTATTCGAGTCCTGCATAACTGTCCCATTTAATCGCAATCGAATGTTTAAATTGCCAGGATCTCCCACCTCATCGGCGGTCAATATAAAGGGCCCGATAGGAGCAAATGAGTCGATTGTTTTTCCTATCAAACATTTAACAGCCGAGCATACATTCTGGATGTCGCGAGCTGAGATATCGTTCCCACAGCAGTATCCAAACACGTGATTCAAAGCTTGGTCCTGGCTAATATTTCTGCCTGCTTTACCAATGACAACGACCAGCTCTGCTTCGTAATCCACTTTCTGACTGATAGACGGCAAAGCGATATCTTGGTTGGGATTCGAAATCGCCGAATTGAACTTACTGAAGACGACAGGTTTCTCGGGCGGATCACCTCCCATTTCGCGAGCGTGTTCAGCGTAGTTCTTTCCGATGCAGATCAATTTTTCAACTTTTCGGATCGGAGCAATCAAAGAAAGCTTCTGAAACTCCTGTTTCGTTATTGGCAGAGCTTGATGAATGAATTCGCCAAAATCAACGCGGCCAATCCATTCCGGCAAACGACCGGGAATGAGTTCCGGCGAAGCCAGATAGTAGTCGACTCCAGATTGAATCGCTAAATTTTGATTCCCCTTCGAATCCACGACGCCGTAAAGACGCATGCCCAATCTCCTTTCATGACCCAAATCAGAATCGTTGATGGCTCGGTCTGACTTGAATACGATTCCCGAGTGAATTCTGTTCCATTACCGAGATACTACAAGTACGAGCAGAAGAAAAAATCCTCAAAACCGATTCAAACGGGCCCAAGAATTGTGGACATCCTCAATTCTGATTCGCCTACCACCAATTGCGACCTAGGTTTTAAGCATAGCGAATCCCTGTTCAACCTGCCTATCCGTTTTAACGGTTCCCAAAATGTCGACTACGCCGTCCAATGAAATTGAAGACTCAGTTGCCAACAGCCTAACGACTGATTTTTCCGCTGCCACCAGTTTAGACCAAATGCAGCGATTCCATAACGCACTGGCCAACAACTTGAATGATGGCGTCTGCTACTTGGATCGCGAAGGGAAAATCATTTTCTGGAGCCATCGTCTTGAATCGATGACAGGGCTCAATTTCGCGCATACTTCTGGTCTGCAGTTCGCGCCCTCTTTGCTGTCGTTGTGCAATACTCAGGGCGAACCTTTCAACGACAATTTGAATCCAGTCGTGTCGAGCCTGGAAACGGGGGATATCAAATCGTTTGACAGTTTGATTACGGGGAAAAGCGGCCGGCAACTTAAGGTCGAAGTGACCACCATTCCAGTGATCGACAATCAGTTCGACTTTTTAGGCGGGGTTATATTACTAAAGGACACATCCGCCCATTTTGATTTGCAGAAACAATTGAATGACCTTTACAGTTTTTCAATGCGAGACCCTTTAACCAAGGTCGCAAATCGAGCCGAATTCGAAAGAGTCCTCGAAGAATACGTTCGACTGCATCACTCTTCCGATTTCAAATGCAGCATCATCATTTGTGACATCGACTTTTTCAAACAGATCAACGACAACTTCAATCACCACATTGGGGACCAAGCGCTAGTAGCATTTGCCAATATCCTGAAAGAGTTTGTTCGGTCAGAGGATTTGGTCGCCCGATATGGAGGCGAGGAGTTTATCCTGTTGTGTGCTCACTGCGATAAAGAATCCGCGGTCGAAAGAGCCGAAGAAATCAGAAAACATTTGGCCAATACGCCTCAACCGATGCTTAATGGAAAATGCATCACCGCGAGTTTCGGAGTGGCCGAATTGAGAGAATCTGAATCGGCGACAGAATTCTTTGTTCGAGCAGACAATGCGTTACTGCATGCCAAAGAGAGCGGGCGAAACCGTGTGATTGAATCTGAGTCACTGAATTCATCGGCACCTAGCAACCAAGAAACCCCCAACCCATCGTTGGCGGGCATTCAATGGAGAACCATTAAGGGCTCCAATTTGTTTTGCGAAGAATACATCACCGAGATGCCGATCTCAGTACTCGTCGAAAAGCTTCGTGGTTTTATCCTTGAAACTCACGCCGACATCCAACATGTGGCGCCTGAGTTTGCAAGTTTGACCTGCGACTTCGAAGACCCGGGCAACTATTCCCGTAAAGGTGTCTTCATGGTTGACATTGAATTTCATGAGCGGGAATTGCTCGACAACGAAGCTTCCGTTTTCGGAACCGGTACTCGATCCTTTATTCGAATTACCATCCGAGAAGGAAAACGCAAATGGTTTGCCACCAACTGTACCGACCTTGCACCAAATCTGGCTTACGAAATCCGCCAGTTTTTAATGATCACTCAAAGCAACGCGATTGGTGTTGAGCCTCACGCTACCGAGTCGACTCGGTAAAAATAAAAAGACTGATCCTACGGACACAAACTGCTAGACGGGTTGTTTGGGTAGCTGATTTGCTCAGTTTCGGTTGGGGAGTTAATTATCTTGGTCCGTGGTCATTGAGTTAGATTATTTTTGAATTGAACGTCGGATAGGCAAGCCTGTTTTCCGGTCGCTAGTTCGATTTGCACGTTCGATCTCGCGGTGTCCATTTCTGCGAGGATGATACGCGAGTTTAACCGCTCTGAGAGCGGTGCTAATTCTTGAGCGATTGTAGTTCGCCTATCCTAGCCGAATCGAGCATTTAACCGCTCGGAAGCGGTGCTACTTTTTTCGGATCACAATATGCGCCTGATAAATCGACTCCGGCAATTTGATGCGGTAAAACCGCGATCCAATCGGTAAATCAACAATTGCAATCGAGAAGTTATCAAATGTGGGTCTTAGTGCACCGAGCCCCTCAAATCCAAGCCGGAGCAATTGCGGGCAGCAATTAATTTGGATATCCTTTCGGGCAAATGATTAACCAGAAACCCGAGGTAAAAATGTCATATTCACTTCCCGAGCTTCCCTACGCTCACGACGCTTTGGAACCCCACATCGATGCCAAGACCATGGAAATACACCATGGCAAACACCATAACGGTTACGTGACTAAAGTAAACGCCACTTTAGAAGGCACGGACCTGGGTTCCAAATCCGTTGAAGAGCTTGTATCTAACCTCGACGCCGTTCCGGAAGATAAACGGGGCGCTGTTCGAAACAACGGTGGTGGTCACGCCAATCACTCTTTGTTCTGGACTGTCATGAGCCCCGATGGTGGCGGTGAACCTTCCGGCGAGTTGGCAGAAGCCATCAACGCTACTTTCGGAAGCTTCGATGGGTTCAAAGAAAAATTCTCAGCTGCTGCTGGCACTCGATTTGGTAGCGGATGGGCATGGCTAAGCGTTGACAATGGTAAATTGGTAGTCGAAAGCACTGCCAATCAGGACTCTCCCCTCATGGAAGGTCGAACCCCTATCCTTGGCTTGGATGTTTGGGAACATGCCTATTACTTAAACTACCAAAACCGCCGTCCTGATTACGTAAGTGCCTTCTTTAATGTCATCAATTGGAACGCTGTTGGCGAACGGTTCGCCGCCGCCAAATAATTCAGATCCCAAATCTTGAGGATATTGTGATCCTTGAGTTTGGGTTGACAAGCTCACCCGAAGCTTCCTGATTTGTGCAATTAGGAAGCTTTTTTTGTTGGTAGCTGCTGAGGGGAAGTCAGTGAAAGCTATTAATGCTGCTAGCGAAATCTGGGGTAGTTAGGAGCGACATTGACCCTTGCCTCTAACGTTTCTACGATTCGTCGCCTTTTACAACAGACTTAATTTACGTTTGCCCCGGTTTGGCGGAAAGTCAAATCGATGGTTATACCGATGAGAGGACTGAAGATCTGCTGAAAAAGGACCGGCCAACAACCTCGCACGAAGCGGGATTTCCGGTCAGAAACGAAACATGGAAGTATCGTGAGCTTTGAAATGAGTTCGAACAATAGAATTCTGAGCTACTCCTTTTACTTTTTGATAGTATCGGTCCTTGCTTTGACGGGTGGCTGTAAATCGGGTGCCTTCAGCAAACCTGATTTTGGCAGTCTCGCATTCTGGAAACAATCGGGTTCCGCTTCCGAACTCCCACCTCCTCCGGCAAGACATTTCGATCCGGCGCCGCTGGGTGAGTCACCTCAAATGGCGGACAAGGGCAGTTCGAATCGCAGCGGTAGCCATCGTTCCAACACGATGGATCTTGACCAGTCCAAACTTGTCGAAAGAATCAAGTCTGAAATCGCTGTCGCTAAAAGAGACCTTCAACAGTCTAAATCTGAACTCAATGGATCTCCTGATCGCAAACCTTACTCGATGGATCGGTTTGCTTCGTCCACCGGCGGATCGGGATCTGGAACCAAGCCCCTATCTAGCAACAGCTTTCGTAACGCATTTTCGTCAGAATCAAACGGGTTCCAACCGAAACAGAAATCAGCGGAGCCTGGTTTGACTTCGGCGCAGAAGGATTTCCAGGCAGCTCTTTCAGGAATTTCGAATTCGGGATCACAAGTTAATCAGTCTTTGAGCCAAGCAGCGAACAGTTTTCAAACCAAAGCCGAACTTGCTCGAACCAAGACCACCGTCGACCAATCACTTAAATCAGTCAACCAATCACTCTCTAGTGCAGCCGACCGAATTTCCAATGAATTCAATCGCTCAAGGGCGAAGGCTTCGGACACCTTTGGCGGAGTTGCTGATTCGGTAACCAGTAAAGTCGGTTCGGATGTAAAACAGTTTGCCGGTTCAATCAACGAGAAAGCAAACAGCTTTATTGGGAAAGCATCCAAATCGTTGTCGCAACTATCACCTTTGAAGAAATCATTGGACGAAAACAAGTTTGGTTTTGATCCTTATCCCACGCCAAAATCAAGTTCTTCATTGGCTAACGGATCTGGCAGTCGACCTGCTGCTAACGGATTTTCGCCACGGAAAGATGCGTTCGCGATTCGAGCTCCCAAATCAGAACCATCACCGCCTGAAAGTCTTGCTACTTCGACGGCGAGTCGATCAGCTGAAGCGACAGAACTGGAAAGAGTGAAAGCGGAAATGGATTTAGCCAGGCAGCAAATCGAGTCTTTGAAAATGCAGATTGCCAAGAAGGATACGCCTCAAAATAATCCAGTGTCAAATCTGTCTGGATCTTACGCTCAACTGGAAACACCGGATTTCGGAGGGTTGAGTCAGAATACAGAGCCTGCGGGCACTGCCCAGCCGAACCAGCCTCAACTCCCTTACAATTCACTACGATCAATGACCGCAGAATCTGATCCAGCATCCAACGGATTTCCTAGCACCGGTCGAGGAGGATTTGCTCCACGAGTGGCTTCCAATTCCCTAGCTGGGACGGCAACATTGAGAGCGACCGCAACCGGTTCGACTCAGGGACCGATCGGTTCGGAGAAACTCAAGTCCGTTGGCGAAGTCGAAATTCCCGATGCCGTTCTGAAAGGGAGCGGAAGTTATGCTCCGGGAAGCGTGTATCAACTATTAAGGTAGGTTGCAAGAAAACCGAATTCGGACGGGTGATCGCAGACAACCTGGCTGATTTTGACTTAGCCCAATCCATCTTCGACCGCCATCGTCTGATGATGAAAAACTGGATTGAAAATGTTTGATGCCGCTCAGATCGCTGCAGCGACCGGGATCCAGCACATTGAAATTCACGACGAGGTCGATTCTACCAACACACGAGGAATCGAGCTTTGTAAACTTGCGTTTGCGCCCGGTTTGATCGTTACTGAAGTACAAACGTCGGGTAGAGGCAGGCGTTCCAACACTTGGTGGTCGGACTCAGACAGCCTTACATTTTCGATCATCCTGGGCCAGGAAGTCGCAAGTCCTGAACTTTTGGCAAGCTCCACCGCGCTTTCAATCATCCTTGCAATCGAAGAGTCGACTGGGCTAACAGACTTAAAAATCAAATGGCCTAATGACG
>JBCCSJ010000072.1:0-20151 GCA_039200505.1 Planctomycetota bacterium
ATTGTATTGTCACGCACCTGGCAACTCTCCTCTGATTACGACCCGCACAACTTCGATATCGACCCTGGCAATCGGTTTTGTTGGCGGGCCAATCAAAGACGGTTGGAAGCCGAAACAATTCGTGATTCGATGCTTGCCGTATCCGGCAATCTTGATCTCAAACGACCAAACGGATCATTTGTAGCTCATGTAGGTGAAGGATCAGTCGGCCTTTCTGTTTTTGAACCGGAAATACGAAAGATTGAAGAACCAGTTCGCTCAGTCTATTTACCCCGAATCAGAAGCGTGCTTCCAGAAATGCTGGACTTGTTCGACGCACCGGACGCAAGTCTTGTGATGGGAGCACGCGAAGAAACCAATACACCTCTGCAAGCCCTCTACATGCTTAACAACCCATTTTCAATCGATCAGGCCAAGGGGTTTGCGAAACGAGTCTTGCAGAAACCACCAAATGAGAGGTTGCGTTTTGCCTACGTCACGGCATTTGGGCGTGAACCCACTGAAAGTGAGGCAGACCTGGCAAAACAATTCATGGACAAAAACAAACACCATGGTATCGAGAAGGCAATGCTGGCTTATTGCCAAGCATTGATCAGTTCGACCGAATTCATCACTATCAACTGAGGCATCATGTGAATAGCCGTTATTGCTCCAATCTATCAATCGCAGTTTCGCGTCGGGACGCACTTAGGTCATTGTCAGCCGGATTTGGATTTCTTGCCTTTGCTGGATTGGTATCAGAAACTGTGCAGGCGGATGATCCTAAATCTCCTTTGCATCCCAAGAAGCCGCACTTTGCACCGCGGGCCAAACGAGTCATCTTTCTTTGCATGCGAGGCGGTCCATCGCACGTTGATACGTTTGATTACAAGCCTTTGCTGAAACGTTATCACGGACGAGCGTCGAAGTACGCTGGAACCAAGCTTCATGCCTCACCATGGCAATTCAAGGAACGAGGTAACAGCGGCCTTTGGATTTCGGACTTGTTTCCCAATGTCGCAGAACATGCTGACGAACTTTGCCTTCTCCGTGGTATGCACTGCGATCAACCGAGCCACGCCCAAGCACTCATTCAGATGCATACCGGAAGTTTTCAGTTTGTCCGACCCTCGATGGGAGCTTGGTCGCTTTACGGGCTTGGAACGGAGAATCAGAACTTGCCAGGATTTATCGCAATCAATCCACCAACGGACAATGGCGGAGCGACAAACTATGGAAGTTCTTTTTTGCCTGCTGCATATCAGGGAACCAAGTTCCAATTTACCGATAGCAGTCAAAGAAATCGCCGAATCGACCGATTGCGTCGAGGCGAGGCAAATCCATACGGAATTAAGAACCTTGTGAATTCTGAATTCGACAAGTCGACTCAAGCGTTTCAGCTCGAATTGATCAACGCTTTGAACCGAGAAAAGGTGGAACGAGACCGACACGCTCCGATCGTGGAAGGAGCGATCGAAAGCTACGAGCTTGCCTTTCGGATGCAGGACGCGGTTCCACAAACAATGGACATAAGCAAAGAGCCTCAAGAAACCCTCGATCTTTACGGTATTGGCCAAATACCGACCGATGGTTTTGGCAGGCAGTGCTTGTTGGCCCGACGATTTGCCGAAGCTGGAGTCCGATTTATCGAATTGGGGCATGGCAGTTGGGATCAGCACGCGAACATCCAAACAGCTCTTGGCGACAATGCCGCTGAAACGGATAAACCGATTGCAGGTCTGATTTCAGATTTAAAACGCCGCGACATGCTCAAAGACACATTGATTATTTGGGGCGGTGAATTTGGACGCACACCTCACTCTGTTGATGGTTCTGGCCGTGACCACAACCACAAAGGCTATGCAACGTGGATGTGTGGCGGAGGTGTCAAGGGTGGTTTTTCGTTCGGCGAAACCGACGACTATGGCTACGAAGCCATTCAGGGCAAAATCCACATTCATGACTGGCACGCGACAATATTGCATTTACTAGGCCTTGATCACGAACGACTGGTTTTCAAGTACGGCGGCCGCAACATGCGTCTGACCGATGTCGCTGGCTCGGTCGTCGAAGACATTCTTAATTAGCAAGCAACGTATTAGTGCGGGACGCCGTTGGTTATTGACGTCGACTGATCCACAGAATCGCATCGGGGCGAAGAACAACATCGTCAAACCATGTTGAATCGTTGGTGGCTCGTCCGAAGCCACGAACAATCAGAATGACTGCGTCAAAAAATCTTTGAAGCCACAACTAAAGCTGACCTTTAATCGTCCGCTGGGTCTTAATCCAGACGCTGTCCAACATTTCCACATAATCCTCCGGAGACAAGAATTCCGGGTCCAGATCAGGCAACTGCATCTCGAACAACCACCCCGATCCATACTTGTCAGTATTGATCGCCGACGGATCGTCCATCAATGTTTCGTTAAATCGAATTAGACTTCCCGACGTGGGCGAATACAAAGAACTTTCTGCCTTTTTACTTTCCACGCTGCCGATTTCTTGCGTCGGCTGGATCGTCGAAGGAGCATCAAGTAACCAATCTAAAAAGTATACGTCCTGAAGCAGACGGACCGCGTAGGCCGAAAATCCGAAACGGTATTCGCCATTTTCCTCGGATTTAACCCACATGTGATTGTTGCAGTAATGTCGGTCGGAAGGAAACTCGGCCTCGAATTCCCCCATCATGAATATCAGGTTTTCATCTGACATGAATTGCTAACGGATCCTCTGAAATTAAATTAGCAGACTTAGAAGTAGGCTTTTACCTGTGAGGCGCTGGACCAAAAACTCAATCGCATCGACACGACTTGAGTTAAGGACTCGCCATGAAAAGTTACCAACTAGCGTCACTGAAAATTCTATTTTTTTGTGGGTTATTCACTAAGCAAGCCGGTAAATAAATGTTTCGCGAGTACTAAGTGTAGCGAATTCCCTGATGCTCAGGCTCGAAAAATCGGTGAAGCAGGGCATCGGCATGCAAAAACCCCTTGCGAGTCAATTCTATTCGGCCATCTGACCAATCGAGCATCCCATCCTCGCGATGCGATTCATATTCCAGCTTCCATTGTTCAAGAATGTCCACACCGAATTTGTTTTGAAAGTAATCCAGTTCCAAAAACCCACGTTTCAGTTGCAGAATCATTTCCCGAATCAACAATTGGTGGTCGGAAGGACGATACGCTCGACCCAGTGGTAGCACGCCTTCGTTAGTCAATTCCGATTGGTAAGAAGCCATATCCGCTTTGTTTTGATAATGCACTCCTGACACATGACCGAAGCTGGCGATGCCGGTTGCCAAAAGATCCGATCCGCCCCAGAGGTTGTCACGATAACTAAAGTTGACTTTATCGTTGTTTTTCACAAGCGTGTACGCAGAACTGATTTTATACCCGGCTGCCAAAAATTCGTCATACGCGTAATTCAGCCAAGCTCGTTTAATATCCCAATCAGCAACTGGCGTTTCGATCTTGTTTCCCAAAATGTCTTTGGAGTAGACCGTATTAAACGGAAGTTCCATTTGGTAGATCGTAACCGAATCAGGTGACAGGCGGAGAGCTTCGGCGATATTGAATTTCCAGTTTTCCCACGTCTCGCCAACCATCCCAGAAATTAGGTCGATATTGACGTTATCGAAACCAGTTTTTGTGACCCAGTCCCAAGCCTTGTAGACCTGTCGCGATAGATGAGCCCGACCATTTTCAGACAAAATCTCGTCGGTAAAATTTTCGACGCCCAAGCTGAGTCTCGTGACTCCCAGGTCTTTCAAAGTTCGAACCTTCTGTTCTTGCAATGTTCCCGGCTCACACTCAAATGTAACCTCTTCCGCTTTGTCCCAATTGATATTTTCCCGTAACCGACTGACTAGCGAGTTCAATTGGCGAGAACTCAAGTAGCTGGGCGTCCCCCCACCAAAGTAAACAAATCGAAACGGTCGCCTGCCCATCACTGGTAGTTGGCTGACCAATTCGATTTCGCGGCACAACGCCGAAACGTAGGCGTCGATCTCTTTGGGTTTCAGATCGGTAAAAACTTTAAAGTAACAAAACTTGCACCGTTTTCGGCAAAACGGAATGTGGAGATAAAGTCCCAGTGGCGTGTCTGCTATCGGAGGGGACTGCAATATCTCGGTCACCATATCTACTTCATCCCGTTTCCAGGTCGAAAACGGCGGGTAGTTGGAAACGAAATAACTTCCAACTTCAGTTTTTGTAGATTCGGTGGACATAAAAACGCAGATTCCCTGGTTAAACGAGGGTAAAACTACTCCGGTTGGGGCTTGGATGACGCAGACTGCTTACCTAAACAATAGACCACGCCTTCGTCGGTCGCAACAACAACCCGTTTGTGGGCCGCCGCGGGCGAAGCCAAAATTCCGCCCTTCAACTGCTTTTCCCACAGGATATCACCGGATTTCAGGGACAAAACGTAAAATCGTCCATCGGTCGCTCCAACATACACTTTGTCCCCAACGATCGTGGGGGAGGAGTCAACTTTGGATTTCAACAACCGCGTCCAGTTCTGTTTTCCGGTGACAGGATCCAATGAATAAACCTGGCGATTACGTGCCCCAAACACAACGTGCTCTTTGGTTACGGCGGCACAGCCTCGTACCGAAGATTGACCTTTCGAATCCATGAAATTCCATTCGGCCTTAATCTTCTTCCAATCCACAGCAAAAAATTCGGCTTGTTCGGTGCCAAAAAATACCTGGGAACCGCTGACTGCTGGAGTGCATTGCGTCGGCGAATGAATATCGACGTTCCCGAGTTCCCGGCCATCTTCCAGACTGACAACGTGAAAAAAACCATCGCACCCGGCAACAAACGCCCGATCATCGGCGACCGTGACCGAGCATTGGATTTGGTCAGGCGTTTCTTTCTTCCAGATTAGTTCTCCGGTTTTCCCGTTAATCATGTAGATGTGGGCGTCTTGAGATCCAAATACAAGATTGCCTTTGTAAAAGTTGGGACTACTGACTTCCGCATCAGCGGAAAATTTCCATTTAAGATCGCCTTTGGTATCAAGGCAATAAATGATGCCATCAATGTCTCCCGAGTAGATGAACCCGTCTTGGTAGGCCGGTGACGCACCGATGCTGATGGAAAGCTTTTTGGACCACTTCAGTTTTCCGGTATCCAAATCCAACGCGTACATGCTTCCGTCAAGGTCATTTGCATAGACGGTTTTAGAACCATCAGGATCTTTCACAATCAGTGGAGTCCCTTCGAATGCTCCGTTACGTTCGGGAATTTTGTATTCCCAAACAACTTCCAAAGTTTCAGGAAGGTCGGTAGCGGCGACTCCAGTCGACTGTGGGTTCCCTCGAAATACGTTCCAGTCGTTTTCCTGGCTTGGAAGCGGAGAAGGCCAAGCCGTCGTCGTAACCAAAAAACTGACGAACACAATCCACAGATTTTTCACAGCTTTTCCAGTTCATTCAAAAGGCGTTTTGATAAATTCCCAACAGCAGGTTCTGATCGACATCTCGAGGGTTAAATGTCCCGGTCCATTGCTTGGATGCAGCTTCTGCCAATTCAGGCATTTTATCCTTCTGCACGCCCACTTCATCCAATTTTATTTTTAATCCGGCTACCTCAATCAAATCTGTGAGAAAATCCGCCAAACCAGACGCTCCTGATTTCGGGTCAGGCAATCCGGGCAAACCGGACGATGCTGACAATAACTCCTCATACCACGGATTGAATTGCTCTCCATTGAACCGAACCACGTGCGGCAACATCAATCCGACCGCCTGACCATGCGGCGTCCCGTAAGTTGCAGTGAGTGGATTGGCCAACGCGTGACTGGCTCCCAACATCGAATTCTCAATTGCTACCCCGGCGTAAGCCGCCCCCAGCTGCATTGCCGAACGTGCCTCTAAATCATCGGGACATTCGAGCACACGACGAAAATTGGATGCTAAAAGTTTCCAAGCTTCTTTGGAATACAACAATGAAACTGGGTTTCGACGTTTGGTTACATAGGTCTCGACAGCGTGTGAAATGGCGTCGATTCCGGTTAATGCCGTCACCGCTTCAGGCTGAGTCAACGTCAATTCAGGATCAAGGATTGCCACGCGGCAACTTGCCTTTTTATCGCCACACGCCATTTTGACGTGCGACTTGGCGTCAGAAATGAGAGCGAACGACTGCATTTCGCTGCCTGTGCCCGAAGTGGTTGGCACCGCAATCATGGGTAACATCGGTTTGGTCGCACGCCCCACGCCGTGATAGTCATGCATCGTCCCACCATTGGTGTAGACGAAATTCACACCCTTGGCACAATCCATCGAACTGCCACCACCAAGTCCGACCAGCAATTCAGGCTCAAAGCTCTTGGCGAATTTCAATCCCGATTCAATATCATCGGTTGTTGGATTTTCGTTGGCACCATCGAACAGCGATACCTCGATATTGGCTGATTCTAACGAACCGATACCTCTTTCAACGTGTCCTGCTTTCATGATCCCCGGATCGGACACCACCATCGCCCGGCGGACGCCCATTTCCCCAGCAATTTTTCCCAATTGGTCAAGCAAACCGCCACCGCACACGATTCGTGTGCGGAGTTGAAAATCAAATTCATGCATCTAAGAGTCCCGGCTTGAATGGATTGCAATTTCAGAAACCGGTTCGCTGTCGGGTTACCGTTTCGTCGATCTTACCGTCCGACTGTGGATCAGGCTCCTGCGGCAGACACCAATTCGGCAACTTTGGTTTCAGGCATCTGATAGGCTCGCGAACGGAACAAAAAGTCAATCAAGTTCCCCTCGTGCGGCTGCAACCAGTTCAAACGATTGGTCGGAATCGGGCCAATATTCAGTCGATCAATTGAGGTGGCATCTGTTAATTGATCGATCCAATTCAGATCCTCGGTGATCGCTGTTCCAACAAGCGAATACCCCGAAGATTTTATCATCTGGTCCTGTGGGCATTTCACAACTGTAACGAACGGGAACATAAATTCCTTACTCGCAATTTCACATTCGGGACTTTCGGCATGAGCCACGATTGGGCGGATGTACGAACATCGTTCTTGTTCGACCAAACGATCCCCAAACTTGGCCGTACAGTCGGTCACTCCGGGAGCTTTCAAGTCTTGCTGAACCATGTTCAATATGGCTGGTCCCACACCCGGGGTTGTGAACGCCGCAAGTCCAGCTTCCGGGTTGTCTGGCGGAAGTGCTTCCACGGGTCCAATTTTTTCAGCAATCGCTTCAGCGATTTCCATCGTGTGTCGCGAGGCAAAAATGTTGGAGCAATTGATACAGCTGCGACCACCATTGATGTAGACCGATTCAACCATGATGTCGAGGTATTTTTCCCAGTCATCGACGCAATCATCGCCAAGAAAGATTTTTGAAAAACCTGGCCCGTGGACTTGGACTCCTGGATTACCAGCATACTGATCGACTGTTTTCTGAGATCCAAAAATCATGCTGCGGGGGCAACTCGTCATCAAAGCCCCTCCGACATCATGCCCTCCGGGATACAGCGAGATGACTTCTGGCGGAATACCGGCCTCTTTAAATGCCGATGCGACTCGATAGCAGGTCCACGGTTCAGAAGATCCGGGCTTAAGAACCAATCCCATCTGAAGTGGAATTACCGGCAACCAAAGCGTGTGAACACCGGGCGAATTGGATGGTAGGACCGCACCTAAAACAGGGGTTTGCGCCTGATAGCTGACAACCACTCCTCGAGACTCCATCCCGTAACCCCGAGATAGAATATCGAAGTTCAATCCACGGGTGAGACAATCCAGGATCTCCGACATGTTCCTCATGACAAAAGAATTTTTGGTCATGTTGGAACGACACATGTGTTCGGGAAGTCCAGTCGAAGCGGACTGATGATTGACAAATTCATCCGGAGTTTGCGTTCCGTAACCAAGCGGGAGGGTCGCGTTTTCAAACAAATCTGCTGCCTTGCCGACTTTGTCGATCAAGTCCTCCATCGAGAATTGCTTCAAAATGTCGCGAGCCTTGCCAGCCTTTCGCATGTCCCTGGTTAGCAAGCCACCGTTGGCGGAATGAACTTTGGCAATCGGCTCGCCCGTATTGAAATGAACTACTTCGGTGGTTTCGAGCGACTCGTAGTTTTTGCCCCAGCGAACGACAGGAATTTCGAGCACAGTAAAGACTCCGTGATGTAAGGAACATGCCACCTCAGCGGCAACGTGTAGATGCTGTAACAGCCTTGACCTACCACCAAACCTGATGGAACCCAAGGCGATGGATTTGAAATGTTTAATAAACGCCAACCGTCGTGGCGGCAGCTAACTCGTGATAGGGCCTAACGCCACTCACACCGTCCCAGGGGAATGTGTCGAATGGCATTTCCCGTTCTCCTTCATCCCGCTCCAAAAATCCGGGAACAAAGAACTCATGAGTCAGCGTCGTCAGCTTGACTCGACCAGTTTCGCCATACCCGACCAGAGAATGATGGTCATCAAATTGCACTACCTCGGTGACGGCGCGCGGCTGTGGTGCGTAATAGCTGATTTTATAAGATTCTTCAGCGGTGACTGGCTTACTACAGGCTAGACCCATTAAGGTATTCCCATAAGTGGGCGTCATGTAGATCCCGCTCTCTTCAGCAGGGCCGCCAAACAACTCCTCAATACAATACCGGGTCCATTGAGGGGTGAATTCGGTTCCGCCTGAGAAAATACCGGTGATACCCACTTCGGCCAAAGATGTTCCTTTCTCTTCGAGACCCAAGCATAACGATTCAATCAACTTAGGAGTTCCGAACATGCATTTGACGTTATGGCCTGCCGTCAAAATCGTAATAGCTTGGTCAATGCAGTGCTTTTTGTATTCTTCAAGATGATCCATCCAGCCTTTCTTGATCAATTTGACGACCCACCGAGGATCAAGATCGATACAAAAGCTGATGCCTCCGCGATACTGAGCCAGGTGCTCCACCGAAAGCCGCAAACGCCGTGGCCCGCTCGGACCCAACATCAACCAATTTGCTCCTTTGGGAAAATACTCATCCGGCAGGGTGTCGCTGAAAATTTCATAATCTAAACGATGATCTTCGACCACGACCCGGCTTTTCGGAATTCCCGTAGTGCCACCCGTTTCAAATACGTAGGTCGGTCGTGTGGCATGGTCCTGCATTCGCCAACGCTCCACCGGCCCTCCCCGCAACCAATCATCTTCGAACAACGGAAACTTCTTTAGATCGTCGAAGCATTTGACTTCCGTGAGTGGATCAAAATTGAATTCTCGCTTTTTCTCTAACCAAAAAGGACATCCTGTCGATTCGTGAAAATGCCTTTGCACGATTTCGACCGTATGGGCATCCAATCTGTCTTTCGCGGTTTTCACCGCATCTTCGATAACAACGTTTGACATGAAATATTTACCTTCGAAGGCGGTGATTCGGTTTGCAGGTGCGAAAAAAAGACCCGAAAGGGCGGATCGCCGTTTTAAAGCCGATCAATTCCGCGTCAAAAACTGTTAAAACCGAGGAAAAAATCGGCTACAGCCCACATATTCGAACGCACGAACCGCAAAAAATCAATTGGTTTCACGCCGCCCATATTTTCAGACTGCCGAAGTCTGTTGGTTAATTATCACAATCATTCTCTTTTCTGAGCCTCAAAAACAGGTCAGACCAGCTTGCGTGCGTCTGGAGAAAGGGATTGGATTCACGGTAGCGACTGTTTTGCTACAACCGAGGTAGTGGATCCGGCAGTGCAAACCAGCGAATTTGAGCGACGCGATCGGAGGCAAACTGGCAAACTGCAATTTCCTTCCAATGCCGAGAAAACTCAGTCACCTGAACTTGCGTTTTCAACACTTCGAATCGCTCGATGCGGAAAACGCAACTTAAGCTATGAAAACAAGGTAGCTTAAGCGCAGCTCTCGGCTTAACTCGTGGTGCATCGGGCACGCGAAAGTTCTCAACCTACGGACGTCGCGGTGCCGAACCAAGAATCTATCGGCTCATTCTTTTTCCGACTAATTATTTTCAACATCGGGGGCACCATCGATTTTCAGTTGATTCTGCAAATAGATGGCTCGTTCGATATTCCTCTGATCGGTATCCAGCGAAGTCTGCCGGATTTTCTGCAGATGGGCTGGTTGGGTGCGAATGAATAACTGATTGACATCAGGAATTTCGAGATCTCCAATCAGCCCCAGATTAATTCCCATGCGAACCCGCGACAGCAAAAACATCGTTTCTTCACTGCTGATCTGTTGAGCATTTTGAAGCGTACCGTAAGCTCGGCTCACTTGATCAAATAGATCATTCTGTTTCTGGTTAATCAAAAAATCTCTTGCCTTACGTTCGTAATCAATCACAACCGGCACAATGCCACCGACTTGATCCAGCAATTCTTCTTCCGTTTTACCTAACGTGATCTGATTACTTACCTGATAAAAATCACCCATTGCCTGAGTGCCTTCACCGTAAAGTCCTCTAACAACAAGATTAATTTTTTGCAGGCTGCGAAAAACTTTTTCGATTTGTTCAGTAATCACCAACGCAGGCAGATGCACTAAAACGCTGACTCGCATCCCGGTTCCGACATTGGTCGGACATGCGGTCAGATATCCAAATTGCTCGTGAAAAGCATAGGTCAATTTACTTTCGACCAGATCATCAACCTCGTCAATCTGCTGCCAGGCCCCTTCAAGATCCAGCCCACTCTTCATGACCTGAATTCGAAGATGGTCTTCTTCGTTGACCATCAGGCTCAACCCTTCCTGTTCGTCAATCGCAACGATGCGAGCCCCGTCCGAGTTGGCATGTTCCCGGCTGATCAGTTGGCGTTCTACCAAAAACTGTCGATCTAACAACTCAAGGTCTGCCACGTCGATAAACGACAGCTTTTCCAATGTCGGTTCATTGGAAATTCTGTCTTTTACAGTCGAAGCGATGTTGGCTCGATCGATGTCGGTGCATCGCCGAATAAACGGATAGTCGGCTAAATTGCGAGCCAACCTGACTCGACTGCTCATCACGATATCAGATTCGGGTCCGGAACCGCGAAGCCATTCGCCACACCGTTGGGTCATATCATCGAGAGTCACGACTGACCTCCTTCGCCAATTTCGCGAATCCGATCTCTCAACTCAGCAGCCAGTTGGTAATTTTCATCAGCGATGGCACTATCCAATCGTTTTTTTAACTGAACCGATTCGAACATGCTTTGTATTTGGCTGGCTTTACTCATGTCCAACATTTCCAATGCGACTCCCAGCCGGACCAAAGATAATTCACGGAGCGTATTGGCCCATTCGATTTCCCTAACTTGGTCTACGTCGACGCGTCCCAAGTTTTCGTAAGCAACTTGGACATCTCTTCGTAAGGCATCACGATTGTTATCAAGAACAAACTCCCTAGCTTTGCATTCAAATCGATTGATGACCGGAATCGCATCGAGAACCTTAGTGATCAAATCGGATTCGGTTAAGCCCAATGTCAGCTGATTTGACACTCGAAAAAAATTGCCTGATGCTTCGTCGTTGAATAAGCCCCGAACATTGATCCCATGTTTATGGAGAGTGCGAAATACTTTTTCGGTTTGACGCGTTTGAGCCAATGCTGGTAGATGGACCATCACACTCGCTTTCAGCCCGGTGCCTAAATTTGCCGGACATGCGGTGAGAAATCCCCGTTGCGAATCGAACGCAAAATCGATGTTTTGTGAAATCCGATCGTCTGTCCGATCCAACAGCTCCCAAGCCGAAAGCAAATCGCAATCGTTGCGAGTCACTGAAAAACGCAAATGATCTTCTTCGTTGACTTGAACGCTCAGTTCGCTAACCACAGGCTCAGAAAGAAGCGAAGCCTTCGGCTGCGACGAAAGATCCTGGTCTTTGCGAAGAACGGCTCTGGAAACTCGTTCCAGATCAAGGACGAACTGCCTTTCTAACTCTTCCAACCCGGCGAGATCATAAAAAACGATCGTTGGATCCGAAAGCGATTCCGCTTCGTGCATGATCACTTTTTCGATATGAGCCGTTTGATCCGAAGTCGCATGATCGACAAACGGTAGACCGGCTATGTTTCGGGCCAGTCGGATCCTACTTCCGATTACGATGTCGGCTTCTAAGTTGCCATCAACCACTTTGCTGACCTTCCTCGATACTTCGAATCTGGTCACGAATCTCGGTGGCGCGTTCGTAGTCTTCCTGTTCGACTACTTCCTTCATTTCCCTGCGAAGCCGAATTAACTCAGTCTGTGATTCGGTATCCCGCACACCACGCTTGGGTTGTTTTCCGACGTGGTGATTTTGGCCATGAACATTGATCAACAATGGCTCCAACTCGGCTTGAAAGAAAACATAGTCGTGGGGACATCCAAGTCTTCCCGCCTGACGGAATTCAAAAAATGAAATCCCACAAATCGGGCAAACCTTGGAATCCAACTCGCGTAAATCTTCAGCCGCCTGTTCCAACGGTTTCAACTGCTTTTGAAGCGCATTGGTCATCGGGCCTTCAGAAGGCGTTTCATCTGTTTTGAGATATTGCTTGGCACAATCGGGACACAGATGCAAAGCCAACAATTCATCACCCGTTAAATCTGTGATGTGAAAGGTAGCTTGCTTCTGACATTTTTGACATTTCATTGCAAATATCCCGTGGGCTGTGCCGATTGGAGCTTTTTTCGTCGAGTCGCTGTCGCAGGGACAACCATTCAACCGGCGGCATTTCGTATTCGATTCTATCGCTACCCGAAAATGCGGACAAGGTTGTTCCATATCGGTCAATCGACACCGATTTATTTCGGTTGCGACAGTTAAGTGATACGCGAGCAAAATCGGCCTTGCCATCCGATGGGGTAAGATTCAAACGCTCGCGAGACGGAACTGTATCGCTGACATCCCTTACTTTGGTCCGGCTTGCGTTCGACCACCATCGGTTTACCAGTTTCGACCCCAATCCAACCAACCTCGCTTGCATCCGGTTATCGCCGGAGGTAGCCGTTGTGAGACCACTGCTTCAAGGTTAATCTTTCTGTTGCATGTCTGGGCCAACGCTTGGGCCCATTTAACTGTGACAGCATCTTTTTAATCGTGGTTGAGTGCCTGCCGAATGAATTTTTCAAAGTTTTGCGAGTTGGCGGAACAATTTGATGCCGTGCCGGTTTGCCGACGTTTGCTATCGGATTCGTTGACACCTGTTTCCGCTTTCAAAAAAATCGACGACGGAGGAACCGCCTGTCTTTTCGAATCGGTAGTCGGTGGAGAAAACGTCGGCCGTTACAGTTTCCTTGCAACCAATCCCCGAATGCAAATCGCCGCCAGTGGAACCAGCGTGACGATCACGACGGGTGACCATTGCGAAACGATGGATTGCAAAAATCCGCTCGAAGAAATCCGGCGGCGAATTCAAAGCGTCAAGGTGGCCGATTTGCCCGAAATGCCACCCTTTACTGGCGGGGCTGTCGGCTATGCCGGATACGATGTGGTGCGGTACGTTGAAGAACTTCCCAACGCGCCTCAGGATGATCGGGAACTTCCCGATTTGTCATTCGCTTTTTACGACCGGATGTTGGTATTCGACCATATCACCAAAACCATCTCGGTGATCGCTTTGGCGTGGCCAGCCCAGCATCCTGATTTTCAGGCGGCCTACGATTCAGCAGTTGCTCAAATCGATGAAATGTTGGAACGACTGAACCAGCCGGCCAAAGATCTTTTTTGTGTTAACGCAGATCTGCCGACCGGACCGATGCCAGAATTTGAATCCAATTTTAGCCAACAAGCTTTCGAAGATGCGGTTCGCAGTTGCATTGAGTACATTCGAGCCGGTGATATTTTTCAAGTCGTGTTAAGCCAACGGTTGGAACTGGAAATTTCATGCGAGCCATTTGAAATTTATCGCAGCCTTCGTGTCATGAACCCGAGCCCGTTCATGTTTTTCCTGCGAACGTCTGAAACCACGCTGGTAGGTAGTTCTCCCGAAATCATGTGCCGAGTCGTCGATAATGAAGTGACCGTGCGGCCGTTGGCTGGAACCCGGCCGCGTGGGAAAGATGCCAAAGAAGACGAAGCGTTCGAAAAGGAATTGCTTTCCGATGAAAAAGAATGTGCCGAACACGTCATGTTGGTGGACTTGGGCCGAAACGATGTCGGTCGAGTCGCCAAGTATGGGACGATTGAATTACCCGACGTCATGGTTATCGAACGGTACAGTCATGTCATGCACATTTCGTCCTCGGTCATCGGGCAACTGAAAGATGACTGCGATGCCTTTGATGCTTTGATGGCAAGCCTCCCCGCCGGAACTGTTTCGGGGGCTCCCAAGGTCAGGGCGATGGAAATTATTGACGAGTTTGAACCTCATCGACGGGGCCCTTACGCAGGAGCTGTTGGATACATCGATTACTCTGACAACATGGATACCTGTATCGCGTTGCGAACGATGGTGATCAAAGGAAATCGATGCTTTGTTCAGGCAGGTGCCGGAATCGTGGCCGACTCCAATCCGACCGCCGAGTATCAGGAAACGTTCAACAAAGCGTTAGGGTTGCTACGGGCAATCCAGATGACTCACGATCGCCTGGCCCACCAATAGATCTATTTCATTGCGTCGAAAGCCGCATCAAGTGACTGTTAATGGTTCCGAGATCACTCAGATCGAATGGTTTGGCAGATAGGCGGGTGACGTGATCGACAACGAAACTTTCATCATCGAAATTTATGAGGGCGCAGACGACGGTGCTCCAGATGTCGATAGCCCTGTCAGTTTTAGCACCAACGAAATCAATCGTACTCAAATTGGCGTCGACTGCCTTCTGAAAGTGTCGGCTACGGACGGACGGACGGCCCTACGGGTTCACAACGCACCCGACTAATTCGCGCCCGCCCCATTCACAGATGGATGGTTGGTGACAAATGAACTACTAATTTTTAATCAGCTGATTGAGATTCGAAATCGGAAGCTGTGTTTCGTGATTTAGTCGAGATTTCTGGCTTTCATCACTTGGGTGTGAGAAACTTTGATCCTTTTGTCTCGGTTGAAGCATGTTTACAATGGAGATTCACATTTTAAGGCGATAGTGGAATCGGTCTGATTTGGGAATTAACAGACCTTTGCTCGTTTACCTGCCGAGGCAATCGTGAAAATCCTGCTCAGCGAAGAACAACTCAATGACGGCGTACAAAAGCTGGCCGATCGCATCAACGACCAGTACGGAACCCAACCGTTAACGATTGTTGGGGTGTTGACGGGAAGTGTCGTCTTGATGGCTGATCTGATTCGCAAACTCAAGATGCCACTTCGTGTCGGTGTGTTGCAAACGAGCAGTTACGAAGGAACCGAGCGGGGAAGTCTGACCATCAATGCCGAAATGATGCTCGACATAGCGGATCGAGACGTCCTGTTGATCGACGACATTTTCGATACCGGAAATACACTCGACGAAGTGACCCGACGTTTGACAGAACTGGGACCTACTAGCATTCAATCTGCGGTTTTGTTATCAAAAACGGGAAGACAGGAAGTTGATTGGAGTCCTAAATTCGTGGCTTTTGAAATTCCGGATGAATTTGTCGTTGGCTATGGACTTGATTTCAATGACGAATATCGCAATCTGCCTTACCTAGCCTGTCTTGAGCCGTCTGATTTACCGAGCGTCCATTCATGACTCTTGTTTCCCAATCCCAGATGGACGAGGCGTTTGAGTCGCAACCGCCTCGAATCTCGATTGTCTGTCCCCATTTTTGGCCCATTTCAGGGGCCCGAGAACTTGGTGTGGCCGAACTTGCAACTCAGTTAAAATCGGATGGATGTGAGGTTGAAATCATAACTGGACGTTGGTCAAAGTCTTGGCCTGCCCAATTTCATTTCCAGGAAATTCCAATTCGCAGGGTTGGCCGCAACTCAAACTCTCCGTGGAGTTCGATTCGCTACATCCGGAATTTGCAAAGGGCACTCGAAGAGAACCGTCCCGACGGAATCATCGTCTTTGGTCTTGGCGATGAAGCCTGGACAGTAGCCAAATCTATGACTGGCCGTATCCCTTACGTCGTTCGTTTGGATAACTTTTGTTTCGGCCCCAGAGATGGAAAACCGAATCTTTCCAGCAAGCAGATTCAAATCCTTCAAAGTGCAGATCGAGTGTTCGCAGAATCGGAGTGGACGTACCGAAGATTGCAGGCCCACCCTTCGCTCGAATCGGTTAAAGTTTCCGTTCTTCCGATAGGTATTCAATTACCGGCCGGTCCATTGCGAAGCCCGACTCGCCAGGCAACGTCGCGCATGTCGCTTTGCGATGCACACCCTGTCTTGACCATCAACCCGGTTCAACCATTGGCGGTTTCCTGTGCTCCGCTCAATGGGGACGATGGCATGCTTGATCTGATATGGGCCTGGAAAAAAGTGACTCAAGTCATGCCCAATGCTCGTTTGTGGGTGATTGGAGAAGGAATTCGGAGCCGCGAGGTCTGGGAAAAAGTGATCGATTTGGACCTAGTTCATTCCGTGATTATGCCGGGTAGCTTTGACGACTTGGGAATCGTATTTGAAGCCGCAGACCTTTACATTCACCCACTTCGCACTAGTCAAACTTGCAGCAATCTAGATCGTGCGATGGCGGCAGGTCTTAGCCCAGTAGCCACTACGACTGAGTTCACCCAGAATCGAATTTCCCACGGTTCCAACGGCATCGTTATTGCACCAGCTCAACCTGGAGCATTGGCGGAAGCCATCATGTACGCTTTGAATCAGCCTGAACTGCGGGCGCGACTGGGCGAGAGGGCCGCGTCATCAGCCCGAAAATTCGATATCGCAAGAACTGCGCACCCATTTCTCGACGCTCTTGACCGCCATTGGCGTTTGCGAACCAAGCAACAGGTTTGAATTGCCAGCCGAATTGAGGGAACCTTTTTGAGGTGCCTCCAGCTAAATTCCCGATTAAATGACCAGAGTCAATCAATTCACTCGGATTGGAACAAAACTTTAAAAGAAAAAAGTGTGATGAAGCATCGGATCGTATTCACCATCGAGAATTTATTCCCGCTCGGTCCCGCCCAGACCTTGTTCCAACTTTGCCAGAAACTCATTGCCCAGCAACACGAAGTCGCTGTCGCCGTTCTTGGCCAACGGGAATTTGAACCCGTGGAGTGGAGAAGTCACGGAATCGATGTCCGGTTCCTCAATGGTGATGATCAGACGCCCCTTCACACATGGAGGGAAGGCTTTCAGATCATTCGGGAATTAAGAGCCTTACTCGCCAACTTCCGCCCCGGCATCGTTCACAGTTGGTGCGGAGTATCGCAATGGCTGACCCTTCTGGCCACCGAGGACTGGCCCTTCATCAACAATCCATTCGAGATACGACTTTTCGGCACGGAACTGTTTCTGGGACCCGAAAAACGATTTAGTCGGCAAATGCTCGAAAATCGAATGTCGCGACGAGTTGAAAAAATGCTGGTGCCACACCAGAGCGTCAAGCGACACCTCGTTGAGAGTGGATTCCGCGAAGATCGGATCGGGGTGATCGACAACTGCTTCTGCCATGTATCCAGGCAGCAAAATCGCGTGGATGCAAGAAAACAGCTTCATCGTTTACTGGGTCTAAACGAATCCACGCATGTAGTGGGGACGGTGGCCCAGCTTCATCCTCAATCCCGATTGAAAGATCAAATATGGGCTATTGATTTGTTAAAGGTTTTGCGAGACGACGTTCACCTGGTAGTCTTTGGAAAAGGCCACCAATTGAAACGGCTACGAAGATTTGCTGCTCTCACCGAAGCCAAGTCGCACATTCACCTGGTGGGACACCCTGAAAACTCCGAACAATTGTTGGCGGGAATTGATGTTTACTGGCATTCCCACCTCAGAAGCCCGGTCTGTTCCAACCTTTTAACCGCATTGTCGATGGGGATCCCAGCGGTAAGCGTGTTTGGGGATGGAACCCGGGAAATCATTCGCCCTCAAGAAACCGGATTCGGGGTGAATTACGGAGCCCGCAACGAGTTTGCAAGTTGGACCCGTTTCTTACTTGACCGTCCCGACGATGCCCGACAACTGGCTCAGCAAGGTAGGCACTTTGTCAGGTCGAACTACGCCCCTGAAAAAATGGCCGAAAAATATGTCGACATTTACGACCTTTCGACCTGACCTTCGCTTCCTAAATCGTCAGCGTCACTTTGAACGTCGTCCTGCGCCTCTGACCGATCTGGTTTTTCGTTTGAGCCAGCTTCTTCGTTTGAGCCAGCTTCTTCGTTCGAGCCAGCTGCTTGGTTTGAGTCAGCTTCAACTTGCGAGCTGGCAGTTTTAGGTTCACTTGTCGGGTCAACCGGATAATGATCGTCCCAGTTTTTGACATCCGGTTTTCCAAGTTTGCCGACCCCCTTGGCCACCAGCATACAAACCGCAGCATCACCGGTCACGTTGACCGAAGTGCGACACATGTCAAGAATTCGATCCACCGCAAAAATGAGTGCCAAGCCTTGTTCGGGAACGCCGATCGCCCCGAGCACGATGACCAGCATCACCATCCCGGCACCGGGCACCGCAGCCGAACCGATCGAAGCCAAAGTCGCCGTGATCACAATCGTCAGTTGTTCGTTCAACCCTAACTGCATTCCGTAGGCTTGGGCAATGAAGACGGCGGCGACCGCCTGGTACAGGCTCGTACCGTCCATGTTAACTGTCGCCCCGACCGGCAGCACGAAACTGGTGACTTCTTTTTCCACTCCAAGATGTTCTTCAACACGTTCCATCGTGACAGGCAATGTGGCGGCACTTGACGAAGTCGAAAATGCCAATAGTTGAGCCGGCGAGATCCCTTTGAAGAAAAACGAATACGAAGTGCCCGTAAACAGGACGACAAGCGTCGGGTAAAAGACAAAAATCATTAAACCCAATCCGCCAACCACGCAGCCGGAATACCAGACCAAACTCAACAGCAAATCAGGACTTGGAATCTCCACAATCAGTGCAGCCAAAAGCGCGAAGACTCCAAACGGCGCGGTCAACATGATCAAGTCCACCAGCTTCAGAACAACGTCGTTCAAGCCATCAAACACCGCTTTGACTGGCGCGGCTCTGGCTGGTTCGATCAAAAGAAGTCCGATTCCAAAGAAGATAACAAAGAAGATAACTTGCAACATATTTCGATTGGATGTGGAAGCTGAAAAAATATTATCGGGAATCACATCCTCCAATGGCTTTAGCGGGCCTGCTTTTTTTTGCTCGTCGGCAACTGCGATTTTGGCTCCGGCCCCCTTTTCATTCATCTTGATCAGTTTGTCCCGCGTTTGCTCGGCAATCTTGTTACCGGGTCCTACGACGTTGACAACCAACAGACCAATCGTCACCGCCACCACTGTCGTCATTAAATACAAACCGATCGTTCGCAACCCCATTTTTGACAGTCGCGAAATATCCTGCAGATCCGAAACTCCCTTGATCAACGAAGTAATAATCAGGGGAACGGCAATGAGTTTAAGGCTGTTGATAAACATGTTGCCGAATGGCTTAATCCAGTCGACAGTGAGTTTCTGGAGCCCCATTTGAACAGCCAACAGGCCAAACAAAATGCCGGCCAACATGCCGATCAGAATTTGCCAATGCATGGCTAGACGAGGCTTTTTCTTCATGGTTGCCCATTACCGTTATTGAATCGAACTGAATTAACCAAATCTTATTCGATTAAGTCGCGGACAAAAACCTGCTCGGCCAGATATGCTGAATAAAGAACCCCACCGATCGACTTGTTCACACGCGTTTGGTCCGCTGGTGTCTTTACGAAAACCAAGTAAGTTTTGCCGGGAAAAAGCGGAGGCGAATTCTCGTCGGAACTTCCCGATAACAGGACGTAGGCTTCTTCGTCGGGGAACTTAAGGAGCACATTTCCATTGAGTTCAAAGGCCGACTTGACCACCTTTCCGACGATCGGCAAATAACGATCTGATTCTTCTAATTCCTGTTCCGCCAGCCGGAAAAAGGCCTGAGTTCGCTCGTCAGCCAAGCGGGAAAAACGTGAAAATTGCTGAGACAACGTATTTCCCCAACGACTTACATGCTCAACCACTGGCTTTCGCAATTCTTCTTCATCCGGTTGATCAGAGTTGGCAAATTGTTGTAACCCGTCCAGATTCTCGATAAAAAGATGAAACTGTTCGAATTCGTGTTTGTTTTTGGGGAGCCCATGGATGCGGCTACAGGTGGCCCCCATTTGGTCCTTGTG
>JBCCSJ010000073.1:0-19630 GCA_039200505.1 Planctomycetota bacterium
GCTTACGGCAAACGACGACGGCGCGTAGCGACGTCTATAGAACCGATAGGAATCGGTTCCAACATTCAGTTCTGGAGTCAACGCAAAATTGTTGCGCCGGGTTCAAGAGGGGAGTAGTGTCGAGTCTCAAACAAACAGTTCTTTTACAGGAGGTGTCAAATGACACTCATCGTTGATTCACCTGGCGCACGGCGTTTGGATTACGGCGAACTCAAGTCTCTCGAAACGCCAACTGGGACAAAGACATGGAAGCCAATCCCACACTCTCTAGCCGTTGACTACGTTTCAAAAGCCATCGAAGACGCTGGCTTTGAAATTGAAAAAGCCGACTTCGCTGTAGCACGCGGAGACGACCGTTTCTTCGGAACTTTTGATCTAAAATCAGAAGTCACTGAAGATACCACCCTTACCGTTGGAGTGCGAAATTCGATCGACAAGTCCCTTTCCTTCGGCATGGTATGTGGAGAACGATGCGTCGTTTGCACGAACCTGTGTTTTGGAGCTGACAATGGCATTGAGCTTTTCCGAAAGCACTCGGGGAATATTGAGAACGATCTGTTTGATCGCATCAAGTTGTCAATTGACAGCCTTGATCAATATCAGATTGCCGCCCGCCACCGGATAAGGCACATGAAAAGCAAACGACTCGACTACAACAGTTCGAGTACGATTATTCTTGATGCGTTTCGCAAACGCGTTATTGGCACGACTCTTCTTAAACAACTCGTGAAAGAATGGGATCGGCCGAGTTACCCTGAGTTCACTCCAAGAACGGCTTGGTCTTTGAACAATGCTCTCACGCACGTGATCAAGTCGCGGCAACAACGTTATCCAATACGTGCAGCGCGAGAAACACTCCAGTTTCAAGCCTTGTGCGTGTGATCTTTGGATCAGCATTGCCCTTCGTTCATTTGAACTGAAGGGCCTTTTTACGCTTGTTCACTGCTTATCGAGCAATTTAACAGTTGAATCAGAGACTGCTCATCTATTTCTTCCGGCTGCTTGTTTCGAAACTTACTACCAGACGAATTGGGCTGCCAAACCGTTCTTACGTGAACATGTTCCACAAGCTTGCTGATCATTTGCTTCGTGCCTTCAACGCCTTGCTCGTCGTTATCAAGAAACAAAGTAATACGTCCGTTGGCGAGCTCATTGCTCCACCTGACAAGCTTTTCAATTTGCCCTTCGGAAATCCTGTTACTGCAAATGGCAACGGCAACGACACCTTTTGAATCCAAGGCAATTACGTCGTTAAAACCTTCGCAGACAATCAAGCCAGTCTCTTGGATTTGTTCACGCACGCCTTCGCGTTCTAATCTTTCGACCTCCGCACCGTACAAGAAAGATCCACGAGTGAACCCCGGTGGAAATTTTGTTTTCTCAGGGGCGGATTTCTTTCGGTCAGAGTTCTCCCATTTATGTTGCTTCTCCTCGAAAGCCAGGTCGCGACCGGCCCAGCCAATTTTCTCGCTTTTCTCATTGCGAAGACAATAAACGATCCGCCCGCGAAGCATTGACTTTGATTTGGATGGAAGAACACCAACACCCCATTTTCGCATCACACCCGGAGTCATATACGGGCGTTGCGAAAGATAAGCCCCAGCACGGGCATTCATTTCGTCAAATTCATAAACGAACTGCTTATCCAAGTGTTCAAGCGCACGAATCCGCTCATCTTCGTTTTTGAGCAATGGCTGATTGAATTTCCGATGTATCGTAACAATCTTCTCTACGACTGGCTTCTGGCTTACGATGCTCATCACTGCGATAACCAGAAACTTCAGCGATGTCAGCCGCAATGTCTTTAAATTCGCCTCCCTTTAGTGGGTTGGTCGTGGGTTCTTTGCCGTACTTCATCCCATAAAGCAACGTTGTAACTCGACCGCGAATACTGCAATGATAACAATGGCTTGTAAAAACACCTGAAGGCCAATTCACAGAAAGCGACAGCCCATTTCCGCGACACTTCTCACAGGGGAAAGGGGATTGGATTCGCTCTTCTTGGCCAGCGCGTTTGATCTCGGTTTGAAACCCGTAGTGATCGACATATTCTTTGAGTGTCGTTTTCGCCAGTAGGTCGTTTACCGGAATGAATTGTTTTTTCATACGCCCATGATACCGCTGCTCGACTGCGAGCGCAATCAATACAAGTACAATGCCTGTGCAACTTGCATCAGCAAACACGATTTTCGCTGGCTCGGATTTGAGGGTAATATCACTCGTAACCGACCTGACTATGAAATCTCAAAACACTAAGATCACGCATCGCGACATGGAAGTATTCGACATCCTGAAGTTGTTGCCGTTGACAACGACACAGATTTTTCGAATCAGCCAAGCGTTTTCGTTTCCATTTCCCAGTGAGCGAGTTGTTTATCGACGGATGCAGAAACTCGCGAGCGGGGGACTAGCACGCAGATTTTACTTTGCCTTTCCAAGTAGCGGTCGCAATCCGCTGTATTGGCGGCTGACGAACAAGTCGTTTCAGTTAACGTCGGAAGCGAATCAATTGACTCAAAAACATCGGCGTTCAGTTGCTTCGATCGGTGTTTCGCTCCATTTTCATTCGCATCAGCTTTCAGAGTTTCTGATTTGCTTGTTGTTGTCAGCAAAAAAGTCGGCGGTCGATTTACAGGAGCTCAAGGTTGAGTCGCCGATTTCGCTTGGAAATGACGGTGAAAGTATTATTCCAGATGCTTCTTTCGCATTTGCAGCACCCGATGGCGGAGAATTCAGATTTTTTGTCGAGCTGGACACTGGAACCGAGCGAGTAGCGACTCTTCAAAGGGTTCCGTCGTCTATTCAGAAAAAGCTCGAATTCTATGAACGCTTACGTCAGCAATCGACCGAGCCTTTCCGGGTCTTGTTTGTTACTACGAGTAGCGAACGGCGCGCCACAAACATCTTGCGATTCAGTGATCGGATGTCAACCAATCCGACTTCTAGACTGATCTATGCGGCCCATCTTCCGAGATTGCTTCAACAAAACAACTGCGTCACTGGTCAGGCGTTTCTCGACCACAAGCAAAGACCTGTTCGGTTAATACGGAAGCCAACTTATTGCAAATTGCAAACTAGTTCATCAGTTGAGGAAAGGGCTTTCGCCTACTTGAACCATAGAAGCTATCGGCAACGACGCAAAAACAATACAAGCGAAGTCCAATTCAAACGCTGACCACATTTGCTTGCCTTTTTCAGAGGTTTGGGCGTACAATGTGTTCATGAGCGATACACCTGATATTACTGCGTTCGATCGAGGGATTACACCGTTCCTCCAAATCATTCTTCCTGACAAGGCGAAGCAAGTCGTTGAGTTTGAGGCTGATCCAGATGTCCGAGACAGGATCGAACAACTTGCGTGCAAGTCAACGGAAGGTGAGTTGACGGATGAGGAGCGTAAAGAGTACGAGGGTTACGTAAGGGCAAACAAGTTTATCGCTGTTCTGAAGCGAAAGGCCCGCCAAGTATTAGGGAACGACTCAAAAAGTGAATGAAGCGACTCGCGAATTTGTGCGGGTGCGGGCTCATCACCGTTGCGAGTACTGCCAACTTGGTCAAGAAGATTCTCCGCTTGCTGCTTTACATGTCGAACATGTAATTCCAATCAAGCACGACGGCAGCGACGACGTGAGCAATTTAGCGTTGGCTTGTATCGACTGCAATCTTTGCAAAGGGCCGAATCTCACCGGCTTCGACCCTGAGACCGGCGAACTCTGCCGTCTATTCCATCCTCGCGAGCAAGAATGGGAAGATCATTTCAGGTGGTTGGGCATTTACATAGTTGGCAAAACGGATGTCGGTCGCACGACGATCAAAGTTCTCAATATGAATTCGAGCGAGCGCCTTGAGCTTCGCATGACCGAATAGTCACTAGCCAGGCTCAGTTCCATGATAGATCACGCCAAACATTTCGAATTGATTGATTGTCCGCTCAGCCATTGACTTTACTTGATTTGCAATCCAGCTTCCTTCGGCAACACGTACATCGAAATAGATGTAGCAGATTGAAAAACTTGAATCAAAGTAGACTTCTTTGACCCAACGGGCCATTTCAAATTCCACTGCCAGATCTTTGAATTTTTGCATCTGAAAATGTTCATGTGGATGTTCGTAACGGCTTGTGATCTTCATCCGATGATTCCTTTTGATGGCGTTTCTGCCCAGAATCCTATTCGCATCTGTCAGCTTTTCAATAGAAAATCCTTATTTGCTCCTGTGCGAAACGAATAAGATTTTCTTGACTTCGTTGGCGATGTCTGGCACTTTGATTCTCAATAGCAAATAACCCTTCGGCATCGGCGGAATCCAAAGAATCTCTCAGCGAGGACACCGTTGCGTTGCTTGTTGCGCTTTCAAACGAACTTCACGCAGCCGAGCCAGAACTGAAACAAGTGCTCCGCAAAAAAATTGCCGAACTGATTGGAAATCGGGAATCTTCTACATACGAAACGACGTGCAGTGCTCCTGACATGGTGGCGGAAAGTCCAGCTTGCAATCGCCACAACAAACGCCATTTGTCTGATGAAGAAATCAAGCGAATCGAATCGGGCGGACTACCCTTGGCTGCCGCCGGATATATAGTCCGCGAAAAACTCCGCATGGTGGAAGATTGGGAATGGCAAACAAACGACTGCCCTTGGCCTGGAAACCGAATTACCGTACACGCAATGAAACGACTTCGCGCGCTAAGCAACTGCACCAAACGACCAGTTAATCAACTCATTCAAGATGCAGTTCTGGCATACTCTGAATCCGTCACAGAAGAAATAAAACGATTAGGCTTGATCCATGATGCCCAAAAGCTGCCTCAATGATGCCCCAAACCGGATCAAAAGGGGACTAATGGTCGGTTAACATTATGCGAATTATGTTTGGCCCATCATGAGTTTTACAAAGGAGTATTCCCGGACACTTTAGGCTTTGAGGCCAAAAAATTGCAGTTAACGTGTCTAGCCAATAAGATTTAGTTGCCAAAGGACTAGCCAATGGCACGGACTGCCGCTGGTCATGACGATTGGAAATTTAAACGGTCGAGCCTCGAATGAACACCTTTTCGATTCTAGCATTGTCCGGATTTGAAGTAGCGCTGCTACTTCCACTCCTCTTCGCATCCCACGTCCTGCTTTTTTTCTTCGGGATGGGGTTTGGGAAATCCAAACGCCTGTCATCCAAGTTCGCTAACGTCATTTCGATATTTGAAATCGAGGAAGAAAGGCAATCCAGTAGGCCCTACACCCGTAGACGCAGCGAAAGCCAGCGCAGTCTGAGGCCCTCCCATCCCGAACGAGTCCGAGCACATAGAAAGACACTAACGTTTTGGGCTGTCATTAACGAACGGCTATTCGAGCGTTATCAGAGCAAGATTGACCGCTGCACTCAGCTGGATGAGGAGATTGCCCAAAAAGTCGAAAAGATTGAATCGATAAACTCGAGCCACGATGACTTAGCAAATCGTACCAAGCATGCAGAAGATCAATTGGCTGGTCTATTAAGAAACATGTTTGAAGACCACAGGGGCGCACTTCGACCTCAGTACTACTCCCAAGCCTCTACGTTCAATATTAGGCCAGCCAGTTTGGAATCTTTAATTATTGAATTCGAGTCGAATCTTCTTCGTGTCGATTCGACGCAGTCACTCAATTTATTGCTGGCCAACGGGATTGAAAAGGCACGCCAGGCCGCAGAGATTGACCAGTCTCGTCGAGAATTTGCTAGTGCATTACTAAACACGTTTGATGAAAATTCAAGTCTTTTGGTTCCGAGTATCTCGAGAGATGGTTTCAAATCTCAAGTCAAGAAGTATTTAGACGCAGAGCAGTCAGTTGAAGGGCTGGCTAGAGTTGCGTGCCAACTCAACGACAAACAATTGGAAATGGCTGCAAAAGAATACAATGAGCGGCTGCGTCCACGATTATTACAAAAAGGCTTCGAGCTTCATGGATTGCTGCGAAAATACTTCGAAAAGCATCAGGATCGACTCGCTCCTTACTTCACTGAGGTGGATCTAGTTGCCGCTTATGAAGATGAAGTCAAAGTCGCTCGAAGCCTTGAAGGCATGGTCGCTGCTTATCTTTCCGTTGAAGCACGTATGAAATCAATACTTGACGATCAAGAAAAGAAACGTGCAAGAGCAGATATGACTGGCTGGTTGGAAGACTTAGGTGACCTAATTCGTAAGAAAGAAGTTGAACTTGCCGCTATTGGAGAAAACGACTCGCGTCCTTTGGCACTTCAAGAGCGTATCGCGGTCGATCTTCGCGATGAACTGACGGAATTTAGAGCGCTTTTTATCACACTCAAAACTGAAATAGGCCGAGAAAATGACAATCAATTTCTCATCGATGAGTCGCAAAAGATTCTTGTCGAGTCGCAGTAGATCAGACGATTTTTACATCTCAAAAGTGCAAGGTGAGGACGACTGCTTGTTTCCACTCAAGCACGACATGCTTGGCAAGCATATGGCGGTTATGGGTGTGACCGGTAGCGGCAAAAGCTATTTTATCGAGTCGCTACTTCGGCAGATGATTGATCAACGTTGCGGGTTCTTGTTTGTCGACCCTCATGGACTCTCTGCACACAAAACACTTGCCTACTGCCACCGAATGTTCGAGAACAAGACTTACAAATGGTCCCGGTGTGACACGCTACATTATTTGGAATGTGGACCGGAGCGAGTGTTTTTCGATTGACCCATTCAAACGTCCAAACTTCAGTTTTGCGGGAGACACAAAAACCGTCGCATACGAAGCCTGGCTAGTAAAAGCAGTAGACGATTTCGCATTAGCGGCGCAACGAATGCAAGGCGACGGTGATTTCAAAGGCATGCCCCAACTTGAGCGATACCTAAAGAACGTGCTGCGTGCCGTTGGGACAACGATCGACAAATCGACAAATCAACATCTTCCACTTTCAGATGTCTTTAGCCTGCTTCATTCCGATCACCCAAGATACAAAATCGTATTGCGTCAGGTATATGACAAACTCGATCCTCAAGTCCGGGCGGATTTTGACATGCTCGAAGAACTTTCCACAAACCGACAAGAGGAACTAACTCGCTCAACTCTCAACCGGCTCCGAAGCTTGCTCTCTCCGCTAATCTCGCAGGTGTTCCATCAAACGTCCGAACAGTTTGATTTCCGGGCTGCAATTGAGAATCACCACCAAGTAATCTTGAATGTTGAACCGACAAATTGTTTTTCATCTGAGCAGGCAATCGCAGTCGTAAATATTTGTATCAACCAACTCCGTGCCGCAATAAGAGATCTTGGAGTCTCCAATGACAGGCGGTTTTATTTAATCATCGATGAAGTCTCCAAGTTTGTTGGAAAAGATCTTGCTTCGTTGCTTAAGGAGGAACGAAAGCGAGGTTTGAGCGCGATTTTGATCGGCCAAGACTATGGTTCATTCGAAATTGACAAGGACTCAAATTTGATTCGCGATATTCATGGGAATACCGGAACTTTCATTTCGTTTCAACAAGGCGACCCAGACGATTGTGAGTTGATGGGCAAATACTTCAGTTTTCCGCAACTTCAACTCGAAGAGAGAATGCAGCCCATGGTTGTCCCCGAAGAGCCAAAATTTGTTCAATTGCTAGATTACTCATATGGCATCAGTTGCAGCGAGGGAGGCTCTGATGGAACGGTTGATTCAGATGCAGCCTCAGAGGGCATTGTAAATTCAGAGTCGACATCTCTTGCATCGACAAGCTCAGGAAGCAATTCTTGGAGCAGTAGCATTGGCAGCAACTCTTTTGGAAGCGAGTGTCGAAGCGTAAATATGACTCCAATCTATAGCGATGGCCAATTGATTAGCATGAGCGCGATTCCCAGCTCGCCCGCGATTACCGTTGGAAGTGGCTTAAGCAACAATAGAATGGAGGGAGGTAGTGCGGGATACACCGATACGCGCGCGAGCTCTACTTCAAAAGGCCTATCAAAAGCGATAATGAAAGCACGTTCCATATCCCCAAACGCCAATTGGCAAAAAGGAAATTCCAAGTCGCGTACGATAAAGACCGTTACGATTCCACAACACGAAATCGTCGATGTTCCAACAGGACAGCCTGTGCTTTCTATCGAATTGCAGAGAACAAGATATGCTAAAAGACTTACAACATTTGGCGTCGGGCAATGTTTTGTAAGGACGCGACTAGATGGGTGCGAAACAACTTTGCCCCTTCAGGTTCTGCCAGTTGAAGAACCGTACTTAGCCCGTGATGAGTATGCGAGAGCGATATTCGAAATGAAATCATTCTTAGTTAAGCCATACAATCACATTCCTTCTTCGATGTCATTTGCCGATCAAAAGTCGCAACGCAGCAGTGAAGAATCGGAGGGTTTAGCCGAGCCGTTTTAAAAACGAGTCATTCAGTATCCCTTGACCTAGCAAGATGAAAAAGTTGCCTGAATCGCCCAGGCGTGATATCCTTCCAACGAGTTATTTTTCTCTTCCACTTGAATTCTCAAGACGCAATTGAACGGCTCAAAGAGACGAATCGTGAGCTTCACCCGATCTACACTACGGACAGCTCACTTCCAGAAGTGCTGATTTCCCACACGGTAAGAAAGTCAATATCGCGTCAGTTAAATTGGCTCTCAGAGCAAGAGTCAGACTTCTGTATCTCTTCGCTGCGAGCAAATCACTTACTTCGATGGCAGATTTTGGCACTGGATAGAGCGGAAGACACAGAGCGTTCAAAAAATCGCTGTGGTTCTTTGCTGTCACCTGAAGCCCTAGCTGGGAAAGCAAAAATCGAAGCAGAAAACCTTCGTGAATTGGCAACGCTGAAAATGCAAATCGAATCCTTATTGAATTCCCACCTATCAGGCGACAACGGTTAACCGAAATTCGGTCTTGTCGCCACACTTCATTTGCATCGCTAGAAAACTCAATAGATATAGCCGAAAATGACTGGCAAGGAGACCTGAAAATGCCAGTTGTGATTACCGAAAAAAATTTGCTCGTGCTTCAAACGTTGGCAAAGTACTACGTACTTTCTCGATCGATGATCCAAGAAATGTGCTTCCCGCACGTTAAGAGCTCGAGATCAGTCTGCGAAAGGTTACGGAAGCTAAAAAGATACGGGTATATCTCGCAAGCGACCATGGAGGTTGTGCTTGCTGGCCAAAACGCTACGCCGGTTTACTTTCCGAACAAAAAGACTGCCCAAACCCTAGCTGACGCGTTCGGAAACAGCGACTATGAAAACGTCTTCTGCCGTCCCCCTTCCGGGCGTCTGCTATTTCACTGGCTCGAAATTAGTCGGACTCACTGGCAAGTAAATCAAGCCTCCAAGGTAGAGTCGCTTTCTCTCCATGATTGGTTCAATGAATGGGAGCCTATAAACAAGTCTGAACCCAAAGCTTCCAAGCGTTTTTCACTCGTCACTGATTTCGGTAAAAGTTCCTGTGCTCCAGATGCCGGTTTCTTAATTGAAAACCGTTCCGGGGCGAAAAAGGTCTTCTATGTCGAAGTGGATCGCGGCACGGATTCCATTCGGCGAATTGTATCCAAGAAACCAAATGGCTACGCCAAAATGTATGAACGTGACATTCACGCTCAACATTTTCGAGACAAGACAGTGGCAGATTTTTCGGTTTTGTTCATTACAACAACTGAGTACCGTCGTGACGCCTTAACGCAAAAAGCCAACTCATTCAAACGTAATGAGTTGTGGAAATTTGCTTGCCGGAAAGACTTGTCACCGGACACATTTTTTTCTGAGTCGGTTTGGCACTCGGCAAATGAAGAGCCTCACTCATTGGTTCAGCGCTAAATCGTCTTCGGCACGCGAATAACCTACCGCGATTCCGGCTATTCCACCGCTTATTCAAAAGCCTACTCACCCCTAGAACAACGTTGGGTTTGAGTGTTGTGAGCTGTAAGTTATGGGTTGTTAGGGACTTGCGATTGGGTTGCAGGCGACTCTTACGCTGTTCGATCCCCTGCCCAATACCCTTTCCACTGCCTACAGAGCCCAGCCCCAGTGGAAACGGTATTGGGCATGGGCTACGCCCCTACAACCCAGCTCACCCACGTTGCAACTGGGTTCGCGTTCTCCGCGTTGCTCCGAAAATCGCAAGTCACGGTTGTATGTGTTTGATGTGGGCTGTTTTGAGTTGTTGGTTGTGAATTGTTTGTTCGTATTGGGTTTGCATTGCATTTTTCGGTCTGACGAAATTAGTTGGAGAAAAGGCCATTTCTTACGCATGGACCATTATTGAATGCTGTGCGAAGTTGCTATAATTTGATCGCACGTCAGTCATCTTTTTCAAAGACAAGTTGATTCAGTTGGCGATGTTTTTTTGCTGTTTTCTGACAGCGTATTGTTTTCCCCCACTCTTTATGAAATGGTTCCGCAAAATTAAAAAAGACGGTAACCCTCGGCACTGCCGCACTTGTTACCGACGAATGAAACGGATTCACGAAAATCCCGATACGTTTTTCACAGGACTCGAACGGGATTTTCAACAAGGATTGAGAGACAGCTACCGTCAACGATCATCTGGATTGGACAGAACTGTCATGGGAATGTTTATGGTCGGCGCCATCGCAACTGCGATTGGTTTGATCTAACACAAGAAGATTGCCGGATTATTGCTGACTTGTCAAGCAATTCTCTGGAGTTGGTTCGAGGTTGACTAGCGACTTCGCTCTTTAAGCGTTATCTGCAGCTCCCTTTGCCGACGGATTGTTGCCTGCTTCTACAGCATGGCTTAATTGAGAGAGTGGTATCCCCACTCTCTCAACTCTTTTACGAACAATCCGTTTTGGTTTTTATATTGGGGAGCATTCTATGAAATGCATTTTGTCAAAAGTCGTAACTGAAGGCGCGTGCGCCTGGTGTAGCAAGAAGATTTAGTGTGTTGAGACATCTATCGAAGGAACCTTCTTTCGAAAAAGCCCTTTGTGCTGGAAGTGTCTTCAACAAGGAATCAGCTTGAAGCACCGCCAGGAATCGCAGCCAATTGTCGAAAAAACTGCGACTGGTTCAGAGTCGAAGTAGTTCGCTTGCGCTTACACCTTTTCTGTGGCAATATTGCCACGCATTTTCCAACTCTAGTTCTATGGAGGTCGATATGGCCAACACCAAAGGCAGCGGACCTGAATCCGCATTTCGTTTAGGAAACGTATCCGCAACGGTCTGGAATAATTCCAGTTCATCGGAAAGTGGATCTCGTGAATTCCGAACAGTCCAGGTCGAGCAGCGTTACAAAGACGGTGACGATTGGAAAAGTTCAAATCGTTTCACGCTTGACCAATTGTTGCGACTTCGCGTCTGCGTCGACAAAGCGATTGATCACATCAGTCAAAAAGAGATGGAGAACTAAACGGAAGCTCAATGCTTCTTTCTCCGTCACCAAGCAGCTGCAATGCAAGCTGCTTTTCTCAGTCAAGTTGAATGGTCAGCGGTTCGACAGACAATTTAGTCTGCGAATGCAGATCTCTTTTCAACCAAGAATCAATCCATCGAAAAGGATCCAATCATGTCTGTTGTTATCGAATCACTGGATCAGCGACTTACAAAAATCGAAGAGTTGCTTTCCAAACTGATTGATACGCGCGTCAAAAAAGAGTACTACTCAACTTCGGAAGTTGCCCGTTTGCTTGATCGAGCCGAATTCACTGTCCGAGAATGGGCCAGAAACGGTCGTATTTGGGCAGAGAAACGCCAGTGCGGGCGAGGCAACACGAAAGAGTGGATGATAAGCCATGAAGAAATTGAACGCATCCGAAATGAAGGCTTACTCCCCAAATAAACGTCCCCTCAATAATGTTCGCGGCCAGAGTTCTCTGTCCGCGAATTTCTATTTCCCAACACAGCTTGCGGGCTTTGGAAGGCTGTTAGAAAACTGGCAACGATTTGCGATATTCTTCTCGAGCATATTCCAGGTTTCCATATCCAATTCGAAATGTTTGGATTCATACTCCATTGTTAAATCACCGGAACTCCCGGCTATTACAACACAGTGTTCATTTTGCAAGTTTTTGTTGAGCGTGTTGTAAACGGCGCAGTAGAAACTTCCCGCAACACAAAACGCGACACGCAGACCAAAGAGGGAATGCAAAAAAAGTGCGGTAGTATATGAATTTCGAGTCGAATATGTTGAAACCGACTGAACTAGCTGCCAGTTGGTGTGATTGCTCAATTCAAAACAAGTGTCGTCTTCGTGTTTGGTCGCAACAACATTCAAAGAGCGTCGTATATCGACAATCCGTTCAGCTGTACCGCAGAGTGAACCGCCAATTCCAACGGTTCCATAAAGTGACGTTATCTCATTTGACTCAGCCAAGATTTCCTCCCCAAGCGAATGATACGCTCGTATCGCCTCTTCGGTATTCGACTGGTTGATGAATACAACTTTTCGTTCAAATGCGACTTCGGAAGCCACGCGTTGCAGGCAAGCTTTGGGTGACCGACTGTCCGTAGAAACTCTGACCACGGGCATCTCGAGGGCGCGAAGTACAGCAAGTTGATCGTGGCACAGCCAATCAGGGACTACCATATGACAAGTATATCCTTCTTTTTTCGCAGCCATTGCCAAGGCGACTGCGAGGTTGCCGTATGACCATGTAACAAATTCTTTGCTCATAGAGCACTTTTCGCAACTTTTTGCTTTAGACATGACAGCGCGAGCGGCTCGAGACTTCACCGATCCGCCATACTGGAGGTAGTCGAGTTTGAGCGAAATCATCGAATCTTTTCCGGTCAAACCAAACTTCATAACGGGTGTATTCGTTTGTGATGGATAAATCATCAGTTCATTCTTTCAATCTTTTTGATAGTTCGTATTCGCAATAGATCGAAAAATTTCTAGAGACTGGTCTGACACTCCAGAGTCGATACGATGCCCATTTAGCTGACACCATATATGTGGCTCAAAGCCAATAACATTTCCGGCCACTACTAGTTCTGGTGAAAAACCCCGCAAACGTAGAAGCCGGTGGATGGCCAACGAGTTTGGCACACACGTTCGACGAACAATTGGAAGGCAACAGGCAGTTCTTACTGCAGCAATTATTTCTTCGATCTCGAAAAACGGAATAAGATCTTTCGCATTTACAATCTGACTCGGCGTTTTGCTTGCTGCCCTTGCTTGAGCAACTGGACGCCAATTACGAAACAAAATTACGATTCGATACCAGATGTTAAAGTAGGCATATAGCGCAACTGTAGACCAGCGGGGATAAGCTTGGTTCTTGCAAGCCTCTAGCGGCATTTGCTCTCGAAGTGGTTTTACCGGCATTGGGGCGGAATCTGAATTCGATTGAATTTTGCTTGTTTCGTTTATTGTCTCGATAACTTGCTGGCGATCTAAATCAGTAATGATTGAGAACAAAGCCTCCCTCTCCTCCTCGTTTTCTATTTCAAAATAAGCCGTGATTTCAGCCAGACTAACGTCACGACTACCAACGAAACAAATAAGTTCGCAAACGCAATCCTCAGCCTGAACAAACATGCCTGTTTTCTCGACAAGTAAAATTGCTTTTGATATTTCCGAATCAAGAATCCACTCCACTCCTGAAGAAATGCGGATCATGGTGCTTGTCGTCAATTCTTTAGATTTTCGATTTCGTAACATATTCTTCCAATTCTTCGAACCAAATAACAAGAATCAATACCAATGCCCAACAGAGAGAGTTTGAGGGAGGGAGGTTGTCAGGATTCAAATATTGCCTGTTGACTTGAATCCCTAGCCGCTCAGTTCCTATTCGCATTAGCTCAATCAACTCTTCATTCATTCCGCGCGTGCAACTTGAAACAAGGTTGGCGACGCCAATTTTTGCTTGAAAACTTACTTGCAATGGGATGTCCGGTCCTCCTGCCAGTTGCAGCAGTCTTTTGGGTCGAAAGCCAACAGTAGTACACGACCGTTCATCGAGTCGCAGTGACATTGCAGACAAGAAGACTTCTTTGTCGGCAATGGGGTTGAATACCGGCAGGCCCGATTCACCTCCAAATGGGCACTTGGGTTCGTAAATCGATACATCTAGGAGTTGGCGGTAATTGTTGTACATTGAAAAAAGCCAGCCGTCTTTTCGCCGCCGCGAAAAATCAGCCGCAACGGAATCGGCAACATTGTCGAACTGTTTTCCAAGATTCGTTACAAATCTCTTTAGAAAATCGAGATCTAAGCATCGAGAATAATTCCGACTAAACCGTTTCAAGATACGCTGCCCAAACTTGGAGCAAAACGACAACGGCAAAAGACCATTTGCGCAAAACACACCAAGAGATTGGTGATCTGGATTGCGAGATGCAGCCAAGCCAGTCGCTTGAATCGCTGATAGAAATTTGCCTCTTGAAATTAGGTCCGCAATCACCGATGGGTCTGTAGCAAAAATTTCATCTCCACCTTCACCGCCGTAAATGGCCTCAACACCAAGTGATTTCGCATGCTGAATCGCATCGTTAAAGATCCCAGTAAACAATCCGCCGGACGGAGACCCTACTCTTCGGTTCAATGCTCTAAGAGGTTCTAGTTGCAGTCTCGGCTTGAGGCCATCAACCACATGAAGCTTAGCTTGATGGTGACTTGCAAATATTTCTTGAAGGCGACGTTCTTCGCGGCAATCTAGTCCGTTCCGCAAGGTAAGAAAAACTGTCTCCCCTCCGAAAGAGTCCAGCCTGTTCTTAACCATTGAAGCGATGACGCTAGAATCGAGCCCGCCACTTATTAGACAGGCGACCTTTCTGAAATTACCAGTAGACGAAATGCTTTCTATAAGGGATTGGCGGACAAGGTCGGCTGCTTCAGACACTCCCAGCCTTCCAATTTGCGAATGTTTCTGAGGCTCCCAAAAGGGATTTATGGTGAATGCACTCTTTGAGCAAATTAGAAAACTGCCAGCTGGAACTTGCTGAATTGTTTTGACAAAGGTTGCTGTTTCGTCACACGGCGTATTTCTTGCCAAGACTAAAAACTCAGCTATGGTATTCAGGTTAGGTGATGTTCTTTGACAAATCGCCGCCACATTCTGAATGCTCGTTGACACGACGACACGAGTACCGACATGGCAGTAGTAAAATGTACCTTTGCCAATTGGATGTGCATAAAATCGAATCGTTGAGTCCGCCAAGTTGATGATTGCACATGGACCATCCTCGCATACATCCGCGTTCACAATGGGTGAAGCAACTGGCTCAACGCCTCCTTCGATTACCTTAAATGTCAGATCTTCAGCTGTGTCTATTGATAAAGTGATATCTCCTGACAGCCTTAGATAATTGGCATTCAGTATTTTGGGATCTTCGATTTTCTGATCTTCTTCTGCAGCTATATTCATGGCAACCCTCCAAAGAAGTCACCTTAGCCGCAGCCAAGGTGACCTTGTCATCAAACATTCCAAACAGCTACTTGGCACGTCCTCGGCTACACTCAGCAGATGCTCCGTTTCCGTTCTTGGTCAATTTTGATGCTTGCCCGACAATCGAAATAGGTCGCCAACGATTTGTTGAAATTTTTGTTGTTTTAGCCAAAATGCGTTTTTCGTTCATTTCGAACTCCTTGGGTTTGAAAAAGGGATGATTAAGTTGTTCAGCTTAAGAAGAATCCGCCAACCTTGTTATGGACTGTGGCTTCCTCACATTCAAAAAAAAGCCACCCAAGCGTTCACTTGAGTGACTTGTCGCCAAGACACTCCGAGTCGATTAGGAACGGCCGCGGCTACATTCAGCAGACGCTCCGCTACCGTTCTTTGTCAACTTCGAAGCTTGCCCAACTACCTTTACGGCTCGCCAACGATTCGTTGAGCTTTTTGTGGCTTTAGTCAATTTGCGTTTTTCGTTCATTTCGAACTCCTCAAGGAAATAAAATGGTGTAATCAAGTCATTTAACTTGAAACGAATACACCTACAAAAAGTGGGTGTGCGGCTTGGCCTTTGGAAGAGGCAGCTTGGACTTTCAATGGGATGGAGCCTTTACGGCCTCAACTTTTGGTCGAGTTTGATTCATACGACCAATTGCATTTACTATTTGTTTTACGATGCAAACTGCCTCATCTTGGTCAACGAAATAAGGCGAGGTCGCAATGGTTATGACACGCGTAAGTGGCAAGTATTTTGCTATTACAGCAAGCACTCGATCCACAGAAATACCAAGATGGTCTTTTGAGCAGACGTCAATATCGATGTCTAATGCAAAGTCGCCTGTACCCTGCGAGCTCATTTGCAGCGCATCTGGCTCCGAGAATTTACTGACATGTGTGAAGTTGATTAGTTTTTCAAAGAATCCAACTTTGAATGCTGGTGAGATAAAGTTGGCGACATTCAGGATTTCATTTGTGTATCTATACACGTCGCTCAAGTCTTCGACGTCGACTTGGAAGCTGTCTGGCTCTAGTGAATCTTCATGGCTATCGATGTGAACTAGAGTCGCCCCTTTCTCTAGCCACCCAGCCTGAACGGATTCACACCAGGCGTAGAATGCGTGATTGTGGTTGTCGAAAATGTAGACTGGTATCTTCGCTTCGAAAGTTAGAAGCCCGCAACTGAGGCCAGTAAACTTTCGCCATTCTCCGCCCTTAAAGTCTTGAATTGCGATGTCTTTACTTGGGACCAACTCTTCAAGTGAACCCAATTTTAGTGGTGCAACCTCAATCGGATCTCGAAAAGGTTTCCCATTGATCGAGAAACCATTGTTACCATGGCCTGGCATCAAACTCCTGCCGGAGCCAAAATGCTTGTTCCAACCTAAATGGTAGCTGTTGGGAATGCGCATTATTGCCCCTAATTGATGATTTCATCTAAGCTGATTGCGCCAGTCGCAAGCGCTTCAGCTAGTTCTTTCTGAACCCTATCTCTTTCAAGCCGCAATCCATACTTCAATGCGAGAGTTTCGACTGCATCGACGAGTGTTTTCGATCGACTCTGATTTGCAACTGCAATGAGTTCTTCACGCAACTCTGAATCGGCTTGGAACCGAGAGACAAAGTCCCTTTCAGGGGCAAAACCACGATCTGCCATCACTATTAGGCTCAATCAATTAACTGTGGGTCAGCTTCTCTATTAATTGAGAGGACAAAGATAGATTTGAGTAACGATCAAGAGCGTTTTTTTTTGCAAAGAAAATCTGGCGCTACTCGCAGCAGCGAGTCTCGTCAACATGCTCCTTCGATCTCGAAGAGCGACTATGTCATAAGAGAAGGCTTGATATCGACGTTCGCTCAAAGAGGATGATCGGATGCCGCCACGTTGAGTGCTTAGAACGTTCACAACCAACTGGACTTCGATGGTGCGGGAAAAAATGGATCCCATAGGTTCTAAAGAAAAACTGCTTATCCCAAGTCGCATGAGAAGCCACTCTTGCGGAAACGATGTTTGCGGCAAGCAGGTCAATGGAAAGATCACACATCTTGTTAAGCATTCACAGCGAGGCCTTGCTCAACAGTCGATGATTTGGACTTCGTTTCGACCGGACAACCGTCCGAGAGGAAACGTGAACGCGTAAGATTTCGCGCGTTCAGTTCCAATGCAGCTCAGTTTATAGAACCAAGTGTCTGTTTCGCCGCAATGCAAATGCGCCGGTACCTAGAAGGGAAAGAATCAAAGACCCCGGTTCAGGAACTGAAGTTACGGTAACCGAAAAACCATGCTCTGGCCTCGCACCAAAGATTTCATCATCAAGAACTTCAGCATTGATAGTCACCCAATCCTCGAATGTAGTTGAGGAATCTCTAAACAGAAAATCCGACGTCCCGCCAGCAAGAGCTGTGAAATCAAAACTCCCGAGCAGGATCGTATCGCCAGTGGGTGGATTGTCAAAGTTATCATCGAGGGCCGCATTCCATTCGATTGTATTTCCAAACGAAGCATCATCTTGATCGTCAAAAACTGGTGCGATCATCGGGTTGCTCACTTGGCCAATCGCCTCGTCATTCAACGCGCCGATCAACCCGAAACTAAATAATCCATGATCACGCAAATCTGCATTGTCTGTCGTGTCCAAAAGATAAAGCTGAAAGGTCGAGATGTCACCGGAGCCCATCTCGAATTCCGTTGAAAAACTAGCACCACCATCGTTCGAAAAACCAAGAACAATTTCAGCCTGAGCGGCATTGATTGGAACTAGCATCAAGAATACCAACAGGACTTTACATATGTAGCTCATAACGACTCCTAAAATAACAGTTGAATTGCCGGCGAGGATTAGCCGCCGATTTGGTTTCGTTGCTTACGAAAACGAGAAGAATTTGTTCTTGTTAATGCGGAACCGAAGCTTATCTCGGCTATCTATATCTCCGTCACCGTCGTAATCAAACGCCACTTCGTAGTTGCTATCGCCCAAAGATGAGCGAAATGCACGGCGGAAGAACAACCTATCGCGATTGTCCACATCTCTGTCTCCGTCAAAATCACCGAACAAGGTGTAGAATCCGTGCTCTTCCACGTTGCCAAAAACCTCGTCTGCAGCCATTTCAAAACTTGAATTCCCAAGTCGTACTTTTTCTGCGTCTACCGTAAGTTGATAGTTCCCGGTGACGAGTGCCCCAAAATCGTTACGTATGTTGTCTAGAAAGGTTATGGTCGCAACGGTTTTGCCATTTATCAATTCGGTCGTGTAGGCGATCGCCACGTTCGTGCCTGTTGTTCCTGATTCGTTACTTCGCTGAACCAGAGTAAAAACACCTTCATCAAGTGAAACTTCGCCGTTAAAGGTGACGGAAACGGAACTCAATGTCGATCGCTGAGATTCGCCGTCATTGATTCGGATTGCTTCGACATTGGGTACGACGACGAAGTTGTCAGAAACCGTATTCGAAGTCACGCCTGTATCCGAATCAACAGTCCTGATTTCCACATCGTATTGACCGGCCAATTGTTCTCCAAAATCTAGATCTACCTCCGTTGAGGATTCGCCATTCGCCAAAACCGAAATCCACTCGCCGCCGTTTAGACGATATTGAATTTCATCTATCGTATTGATTGACACATCAGTGTTATAGAACGGGTGAGGACTCTGATTGTCAAACGCAACGGCTTGAGAAAATCCCTCAAAAGTGTATTGGTTTGCGGAAGAGTCGTAGTTTCCACTTCCCGCAAGGTCAAGTGGAATATCGAGTACATCAAATACACCATCAATGTCGGTATCTTTCCAGCCAACCATTGCAGCCGCTGCATCGGAAATATCGTGGTTATCCCATGCTTCAAATGGATCGTCCATAATGCTCGGAACACGTCCATCCGGGTCTGGGTTCCCATCGTAGGCATTAGTATTTTGCGTTGCGTACACGCCGGAGACTTGATCAAAACCATGACCTCCTTCGTATTCATCCAGCGCGCCAAATAAATGACCAAGCTCATGGGCAACAATTTCTTTTTTGATTGCTCCCTCACCCGCTAAAACCATCCATGGTCCGCCAATTTCTGCCCATCCCACATCACCATTCTCGAAGCCGTTTTTGAACACGAAGATCGTAGTGGCCCAATCCGATCCAAAGTCAACTTTTTGGCTCGCATTGAATGAATTCAAATCAAAATAACGATCAAAGAATTCCTGTCTTGCAGAAGTTTCGAATCCTACCTCCGTTCTGAAGTCGTCCATTGCGAAAGTAACATCGGACGATGATCGCGTACTGGATTCAATTCCGGTTTGAATCGGATTGTCGGCATAGGTGTAGTCAAAAA
>JBCCSJ010000074.1:0-19573 GCA_039200505.1 Planctomycetota bacterium
TATTCTTTTTAATGATCTTGGAGATCCGATAGCCGACAGTCGGCTTTCTCGCTTTGACGGGGTCTCCGTTGAGGTAATTTTGGATGTCTTCGCCAAAATCATTAGCACCCGAATAACGTCGGTTCCGTTTCTTTTCCAGTGCCTTCATGACAATCCAGTCAAGATCGCCATCAAGTGTCTTCTGCAGGGATGCGATCGAAGTCGAACGGTGGGATCCGGTTTGGATTGCAGAGTCGCTCGGTTCGCTGACTCGAGAGCTCGGCTTGGGTGGCTCTTTCTCTCGAATCATTTCAAGGACTTTGACAAACACATTCTGGCGTATCGTTTCATCATCGATGGGGCGAGTACCGGTCAACAGTTCGTAAAGAATGACTCCTAACGAGTAAATGTCGGTTCGGGTGTCGATGTCCATCTGATTCATTTCTGCCTGTTCAGGAGACATGTAATGAATCTTTCCGACAACTCGCCCAAACTCGGTATAGAGCGTTTTGTCAGTTAGTCTGGCTTGCGCATTGAGTGCTTTTGCCAATCCGAAATCGATGACTTTGGGAACGGGCTTTCCATCTTTTTCTTCCACCAGAATGTTCGACGGTGAAAGGTCTCGGTGAATAATCCCTTTTTGATGCGCGTGATTGACTGCTTTGCAAACGCTGATAAAGATTTTAAGTCGGTCGTTGATGCCAAGCTTATTCGAGTCGCAATATCGGGTAATGGCGATTCCCTGGACCAGTTCCATGGCAAAATACGGCCGACCATTGTCTTGGCCCGCATCGAGCACTTTGGCGATATTTTCGTGATTCATAATGGCCAAAGCTTGTCGTTCGGCTTCGAACCGGGCGAGGATTTGTTTGGAATCCTGGTTTTGTTTGATCAGCTTCAGGGCGACTCGTCGGCGAATCGGTGTGTCTTGTTGGGCTAAATAGACTTCGCCCATTCCTCCCTGACCCAGCGGCTCTAAAAAATCTTGTATGATCCAATTTTTCGGCCCATCATCTCCGTAGCAGGGACTTCAGGTTCAGGTACGGGTATTTTAGTTTGGTCAAAGAAATCGGCGCTGGCATCAAATCCAGGCATTTCGTCTGCGGAAGATTCATCCCACGATTGACGATCGGAATTCAGATTTTCGTCGTTGCTATCCGGGTTAGATGCTGAATCTGACATGGTTTACCTGAAGAAAGATTGACTGGTTCAATCGATCAAACCGATCGAAAATAGGTGTTTTGCAGGGGCATCATAACAAATCAAAAATTGAGTTGTACTTCAAGTTTGGGTCTCACCTAGCGATGCCGGAAAAAAAAGAGCCGAAGCATCAAGCTAACGGCTCTTCATGAGGATTTTAAATTTTGGAAACCTGAAATTGCAGGCCAGAAATTGTTGATTGAAGTTGGCGAACTTCATTCATTTTAGACGGTACCAATTTCATCCAAAACAGAGTCGACTGGATGAAAGGGTCGGTGTTGGTTTCTAAACTCAGGCCAGCAAGTACTCGAATTCAGAATGAGTTCGAGCGTCTGATCAGCGTCTTCTTGGTCACCGGTCTTCGACTTTTTCTTGTCATCTGACCCGACTTCAGACACCAATTCGACAAAATCTCGACCTGAATTGGAATCGTGGCCTAACTGGACGAGAACAGCCAAGATTATCAAACTGCTGACGACCAAAGGAAACAAAAGGCTTTTTTGCATTTTTCGCATTTTTCTCTCCCTTCGTAAAACGACCTCAATCAGTGAAACCAGATTGGATTGATTTACTCGCCTATAGGGGAACGGACGAAATCGTGACAAATTGGATTAAGAATTTTGGCGAGAATTTTGAATCGTATTTGGCACTGACTCCAAATTGTCACAGTCGTTTTGCTGTTTGAGAGAATTCTGTTTTCAATTCAAAACTTTTGTTGTCACAATCTCTGCACCGGCGACTATGGGACAGTGGGCAAGAATGCTGTTCGATTTTCAGACTAAGGCAAAGCATCATGGACCGGAAAAACTTCAACGATTCGATTGCTAATCCTCGAAATAGAATTTGCGATATCGTGACAGAAACATCACAGATTCGGCGAGTTCTTGCCGAACCTTTGCCGCAGCCCTTGGATTCAGATCCGCCAGAGTTACGCCAAAAGGCAGCTTCCGATCGGCAACGGCAACTCAACGAGCGGGAAAGGTTTGTGCTTCGTTACGATCGGGCGATTCGTGCTCTGCTGATGACCAAGCTTGGAAATTCAGACAAAGTCGAACAGGTCTATGCATTTTTTATGCAGAAATGCATGGAAGGAAAATTGCAAAATTACAAACCAGTAGAACCGGAAACCGGGAAAGCTCTTTCATTTCGCAAGTATCTGAAAACTGTATTGCGAAATTGTTGTTATGAATACCATCGCAACAATCTCCGAGAGGAATCTTGGGTCCAAATTCAATCGGTGTTGCTGCCAAGTCAAGACGCCCGCGACAAGTCGGCTGACGAGGCGTTTGACCAATCACTTGTTGAAACTCTATTTCAACGCACGCTGGATTCAATCAAAAATACGGACTTCCTGTTTTATACATCGTTGAAACAAGTGATCAAAGCGATTTATCAGGGTTCTGATCCACCGAACTCTTCTGAAATGGCAGCACTATTGTCATCTGAGAGTGGTCGCCCCATCTCCGAAACGAACGCCAGAAAAATCAAGAGTCGGGCCAACAAGCTGTTTGCATCTCAGTTGATTGCCGAAGTCAGTCATTTGATTAAGACTTCTGATTTAGACGAAATTGAGACGGCCTTGGTAGACATCGGAATTTTGAAATATTGCAAGAAAGCGTTAGCAAAAATGAGGGAGTCTGAAACCGAAATAGAATGAGAGCCTAGTGGACGGTCAAAGCTGAGTTGACTAGTTTTCTGTTTTTCGCTCACATTGCAATTTTTCCATGGAGGGCGAGATGAAGACGAAGTCAGAGCGTTTTGTAGTTGAATTGACCGATGACGAACGCAAGTTCCTTAAAGAATTGATCGGCAAAGGTGGGAAGTCTGTCTCAATTCTTGGGCGAGCCCGTGTTTTGCTTAAAGCCGATGAAGGCAAGACAGATTCCGAGAATGCAGAATTCTCTGATGTCAGCCTTTCGACGGTTTTCCGTGTTCGCCGGCGATTCGTTGAAGAAGGATTGGATTCGGCGGTTTTCCGCAAGAACACCGGCAAGCGGATTTATCGTAAACTCGATGGCAAAGCCGAAGCAACGTTGATTGCGACAGCATGTAGCGAAGCCCCCGAAGGTCGAAGTCGATGGACTTTGCGTTTACTTGCTGATCGCCTGATCGCCTTGGAAGTTGTCGATTCAATCAGCCACGAGTGTGTCCGCGAGACGCTGAAAAAAACGAACTTAAGCCTCACTTGAAGGAACAATGGGTGATTCCTCCCGAGAAGAACGCTGAATTCGTAGCCGCTATGGAGGATGTCCTTGAGGTGTATCAACGCCCCTACGATCCCAAACGTCCCGTTGTATGCCTCGATGAAACGAGCAAGCAACTCGTTGGCGAGACACGAAACTCAATCCCCGCAAAACGTGGAACTCCAGCTCGCGAAGACTACGAATATAAGCGCAACGGTGTCGCAAACCTGTTTATGCTTTTTGAGCCACTGGCAGGGTGGCGGTATGTCGAGGTGACTGATCGACGTACGAAAGTTGACTTCGCACGCGTGGTCAAGAAACTTGTTGACGAGCTTGATCCTGATGCGGAGAAAATTGTTCTGGTCATGGATAACCTCAACACCCACAAGCTGGGCTCGCTGTACGAGGCCTTTGAACCACAGGAGGCTCGCAGGTTAATCGAGAAACTGGAAATCCACTACACGCCAAAGCATGGCAGCTGGCTCAACATGGCAGAAACCGAACTGGCTTCCCTGGCAAAGCAATGCCTCAATAGACGAATCGCCACAAAGCAAAAACTTGAATCCGAAGTCGCAGCTTGGACTAAAGCCAGAAATGATTCTGAGGCAACCGTTGACTGGCAATTCAAAACTGATGATGCAAGAATAAAACTGAAAAAACTGTACCCGTCAATTCAGGTCTGACAGACCACTAGTTTGCCCTAGGCCCAACGAAAGAATTGTCACACTGTTTCAGATTTTTATCGGGTCGAAGTTGACTCATATGGTTTTTGAAAAGCCATTTTTTTGCCGTCCGGAATTAGGCGGACGGGTTCGCGAAAAACTCATTTGCACGCTGTCTTCGCTGATCGAGCCAACCCAATTATGTTTGGCGAAGAGCACCTCGCTGATGTCGCCTCGTTTCATGCTTTCAAAGAAGACATCGATCCGCACGATGTATTCGAGCCCGGCAATGGTGGGCAATACTTTTTTTTGCGGCGGATCGTTCTTGGATGTTTGAATTTCGTCCTTTGAAATCCTGTAGTAAAAGTGAAGATGTTTGGGGGTCGCATAAGATGCTTGCGGCTCAAGCTGGATCGATTCACCGAGTGAGATGGCGTAATTTCGTGAGGGATTCTGGATCGACACGGTTCTGCCTTTTTGGTGATATTCGCGATATTTGTATGCTGGAATAATTTCCAGTTGTTGTTTAGAAAACGTGTTGTGGAAGTAGCTGGCGATGATAATTTTTTTCCGAACCATGTCGGCTATCGGCTTGGTCCATTCGCCAAATTTTTTTCTTTCCTCGGCTGTCTGTCTGCCGATAGTCCATGTGTCTTCGATGGTCAGGTCGAGTCGTTCTCCTTCTTCGGTTTTAACGTTTAAGATGGACACGATTAGTTTCGGAATAATCTTGCGTTTTTGTTTGGGGGAAAGGGAAGCGAACCTTTCATCGAATTCGTCCGTCGGACCTTCTGGTTTTTGATATGTAAAGTCTTGGGTTTTTTCTCGATATCCAGACTCTTGCCGCGAGCGTTCCTCCTCGATCCAGTTTCGTGCACCGGTAGACTTTTGCTTTTGCCATTGGTCGATTCGAAGTTTTTTTGCATTAAAAATGATGCTTTGTAAAATTCCGAATTCGTTGTATTGCGAAAGATCAGTCCCTCGGTCGAGCATATTTACCAAGGCTTGAAGTTCGTCGTCATCAAATGGTCGATCTCGGGTCAACTCGAAGACTGCGTCGAGATGTTTTAGGACGTGGTTTTGGGCACGCATGACTTCAAGGCAGGTTTCAACGACAAGCGTGAGATACGAGTCGGTCCAAGTTGGAGCGATATCGTTTTTTCGATTCGACAACAGTCTTAGAGCGACGTTAAATGTCGACTCCAGAATTTGTGGATGAGATCTTTCCGATTCAAATTCATCACTTTTCTCGACAGCTTGCTTAAAGGCTTCAAGAATGGTGGATTCATTTTGACTTATAAAATGGTGTAAAGAGTTTGGGAGTCGATACTGATCAAGTAATCCCTCTCGACTTTCGGTTTTTTCATCTTCAAATGGGATAAAGAATGAGGTTTCGCAGTAGATTTTTTTATTGAAAGAAACATGAAGTACATAGTGACCTGACGTCAGAGGCCAGCTAACTTCGCTGCCGCGATTGGTAAACCGGGACTTGAACTGATCGTCTGAAATTTTGCGTCGGTTCATTTCTTTTCGGTTGCGATTGGTCCGAACAAGATAGAGTTCCCAAAGCACTTGTTCGGTCTCAATGCCAGCTTCCCAATCAAAAGCAATGATTTCGAGATCTTCAACGGCCTGTAATTCGTCGGAGGATTCATCCAGTAAGGTAAAAGTTGCGGTCGCTCCGGAGCGAAAGGAATCACCGAATTTCGGCAATCGCAGTTTCTGTCTCATTTAGTTTTTCTTCCATACTATGAAGGATACTTTTTCGATACCACCGACCGGCTCGTGATCGTCATCGACTGTAACAAAATGGTAACAAAAATTTAGTCGGAATTCCAAAACCTCAAAGGTATTCAGCTGGTCAACGATGAAAATAATCCTTCAGATTCTGTAGGAATTCATCAGCGATTGGACAGCCTTACCAGTCAATGTTTGGTGAGTAAACTGAAAGCTGCCGGTCTAATAGAATTTGCCATGCAAAGAGGGCTTGCAGCAATTTCAGGCAAGTGACCGTTGGTTGATCGAAAGTCAGAAACGTATTCAACTGCTGGAATCGAACACGGTACCAAGGCAGGACTTGAGTGACTTAGGACTCGCCATGAATTAAGTTACCAACTAGCGTCACTGAAAATTCGATTTTTTGTGGGTTATTCACAAAGCAAGCCGGTAAATGAATGTTTCGCGAGTACTTACGTCATCAAGTTGACAGGGTAAAAGAGTTTGTTCGATATCGAATCAGGTCCTTGATAAATGAATGATTTAAATTGACGAGTCAGTCGGCAAAGTTGTCCGAAATGATTGCTCGCCAAACCAGCATCGTGCCGGCGATTGCCGCCATCATGAAAAAGACGAACGCGATGACCGGGTAGCCAGCTATCGTCCATGCAGATTCCAGTCGCATCATCAAAGATGCTCCAACGATCATCGCCGCGATCACTAATCCGGCTGAAATTCGATTGGCTACTTTATGGAGTCCGGCAATTAGCTTGGCCTCGTCAAAGGCGTTAACTTTAAATTCGAATTCGTTGTTGGTAAGAAGATCGGCGAATCGGTTGGCCCGTTCCGGCAATTTTTGTGCGAATTCTGTCGATTCCAACATCGTCTGATAAACCGATGCAAACGTCAGTTCTTTCCCCGAATGTTTTCGCATAATCTGCATCGCGTGCTGTCGAATTGCGTCGTTTGGATCGAATTTGGGATTCAATTCGGAAACAACTTTTTCCAGGTGCATTAAAGCTCGACCAAGCAGGATGACTTCCCGCGGTAGCATTAAGCCATGAACTCCTGCGGATCGCTGAATCTCCATCAAGGCAGTACCGGCATTCAATTGATTGATGTTTCGGTTTACGTTGCTGGTGACGATCCGTTCAATCGAGTTGCGAAACTCAATTGAATCGAAACTGTTCATTTTATCGCCAGTGTCGATTTCAACAGGCTATGATGTAAGTTCCCGGTAAGTTGATCTGTTTTGGTGACGGAGATGGTTCAAATGCGAATGGCAATTTGGAAATTGACTTTGATTCTGGCGATTCATTGGATGGCGGCCCAAACCCAAACAATGCTTATCAGCACGACGTTTGCCCAAACGGAATCTCCTGTGGATCGAAGGACTTCCTTACAGACAATCACAACCGATGTCCAGTTGGCTGATGGCCCATCGTGGGATGGTTGGTCTTTGATGATTCCCGATGTCAAAGCGGGAAAATTGCTTCGTTATATTCCAAAGAGAAACGAGATGCAGACCTTTGCTTCTGGAATCGGGAAAGTCAGTGCAACTTACCTCAATCATGGCCGCCTGTATTTGTCAGAAAACGGGCTTTCGCGAATTGGATTTTTAGATGGAAGGAAATCAGCGGCAATAGCCAGATTTGAATCGTTGGATTCGGTTTCTTCCAAAGGACAGAAAAAGCCACGCCCCTACAAACCTAACGATTTAGTGGTGGATCGATCTGGTGGCATTTATGTGACTTTTACTTCGCAAAATCGAGTCGTTTATGTAGCCCCCAATGGCCAATTGAAAGTTGCTGTGGATGGGATCGATTCACCCAACGGGATCACCCTTTCACCGGACGAAAAAACGCTTTACGTCGCGTCGTTTATCCCAAAGAAAATCTGGGCTTATCCGGTCACCGATCCTGGTGTGACAGATCAAGGGAAACAAATTGCTGCGATGGATCCAGGACCATCTCGAGGGGCTGACGGAATGGCGGTCGATCGAGCTGGCAACATCTATTGTGCCGGACCGGCGGACATTTGGATCTGGAGTCCATCGGGAAAACTGCTCGACAAGATTGCCTGTCCAACCAAACCAATCAATTGTACCTTTGGGGATCAAGATATGAGGTCTCTTTATATCACAGGGCCAGGTGCAATCTATCGACAACGGATGAAAATTTCTGGTCGGTCACCCACTCCGCCGTCACTATCACTTGTTCCCGTCGCCAAAGCGCAACCGAAAGTAAGGACGGAAATTCCGTCCACGAAGATTCCTGGTGAAATCCAGGCAGATCTCGACGTCGTTTATGCTCAGTATGGCGAGCGAAAAATGCTGATGGATATTTTTCGTCCTCAATCGGCTTCGGATAAAAATCGTTTGCCCTGTTTAATGGTGATTCACGGTGGAGGTTGGCATAACGGCGATAAAACAAAATTTCGAGCCCTATCAATTAAATTGGCTGAACTTGGCTACGTTGTCTCGGCCGTTGAGTATCGGTTGGCCGACGAGGCAGCTTTTCCTGCAGCGATCGAGGATTGTTTGGGGGCGGTTCGATTTATGCGTGCCCATCGCGATCGTTATTTCATCACCAACAAGGTCGGTGCGATTGGGGGTTCGGCGGGAGGTCATCTCACGGGATTGATGGCGGCCGGCGGTGGGAATTCAGAACTGATCGGAGATGGCAAATATCAAGATTATTCTTCTCGAATTCAGGCTTCCATCGTCATGGCAGGGCCGATGGAAATGCTGACAGGTTCGGTAGCAGAAAGATCAACTCGGGGAAAAAATTCCAATGCGACCAGCTGGCTTCGAGGACCTATTGAGGAAAAACGAGAGCTTTACCAACTAGCCGATGCGATGCAGCAAATTGACAAAAACACCTGCCCTATTCTTTTTATGGTGGGAGAGTTTGATCAGCCAGAAAGAAACCAGCCTTCCAGGGAAAAGTTGACGAAGTTGGGGATCGAAACGGGTGTCAAAACTTACAAGGACGGGAAGCATGGTTGTTGGAATCGACTCCCTTGGATCGACCAGATGGTGCCGGATATGGACAAATTCATGGCGAGGCATCTGAAGTGATTGAAAAATCTTAAAATACAAACCGGGTGACTGTGGTTTGGTTAAACTGGAAAGAGACCCAATAAGGATTCGTTGTTTTTAAACGATAAAATAAAGGTCGACGATTCGTTAGCACTCCTGACCAAGGGATATCAACATGGCGACGGCACCCCCTGTCAAAGAATCTACCCAACAAGCAGCCGAATTTATAAAACGAATTCGAGAACGGGTCGCAACCGTCGTCGTTGGCCAAGATGTCGTTGTCGAACGGACGTTGATTTCTCTATTTACCGGTGGCCACCTTTTGCTGCAGGGAGTGCCCGGGTTGGCCAAGACCTTGTTGGTTTCGGTGCTTTCGAAAACGGTAGATCTCGATTTTGCACGAATCCAATTTACGATCGATTTGTTACCTTCGGATATCTTGGGATCTGAAATTCTTGATCCTCGTAACAATGAATTCAAAATTCTGAAAGGTCCAATTTTTACGAACTTGTTGTTGGCTGACGAGATCAACCGAGCCGCTCCCAAGGTTCAAGGCGCGCTGTTGGAAGCGATGCAAGAACGCAAAGTGACGATTGGCAATGAGACTCTTTCATTGCCATCGCCATTCCTGGTGATTGCGACTCAAAACCCAATTGAACAGAGCGGTACATTCGAATTACCTGAGGCTCAGCTAGACCGATTCATGTTGTGTCACCGGCTAAATTATCCAACTCCGGAGGAAGAAAAAGAAGTCTTGCGTCGAAACGCTGCGTTAGGGATTCGAAAAGAAGATAAGGGCGCGGTGGCGAGGACTGAGTTTGATATTTTGGATAAAGAGCCCGTCGGAACGGCTGACGATTTGATCCAAACGATGCAGGCGGTTCAAGATGTTCATATCAGTGATGTTTTTATTGATCATGTCGTAGAACTGGTCAATCGAACCCGTACCGATCCAGCTCTGGAAGTTGGATGTTCCCCAAGAGCGGGAATTGCGTTATTGAAATCTGCTCGAGCCAGAGCCCTGGTCAATGGCCGCGGTTATGTCATTCCTGAAGATATGTATGCGTTGGCGGAAGACGTGATCCTACATCGAATAAGGTTGAATTATGAGGCCTTGGCTGACGGGCTTACAGGCCCCAAAGTCCTCGAAAATATTATGAAACAGATGGGGCTGACAGCTTCGGTTGTGTGATTGGATAACCACCATCTGTCGACGGATACGCGAACCAAAATGATCGATAGCTCTTGGGAAAAAATTGAGACCAAACGATATGTCTTTTGAACTCGAAAGTATCGACACGCTTGATTCAAGGCAATTTGTAATGGCCGTCAAGCGACTTGCCGACAGTTTGAGTTACGGGACGGACGCATCTCCTTTCTTGGGTAGCGGTACCGATTACGTTCAATCCCGAATTTACCAACCGGGCGATCCAGTACGGTCAATCGATTGGCGAATCACGGCTCGCACACGCAAATACCACGTAAAAGAGTTCGAGACACCCAAAAGGATGCCCTGTTATCTGTTAGTCGATTCATCGGCTTCGATGACGGTTAGTTCTATCGCAAAAAGTAAATACTCGATGGCCGTTTACCTGGCAGGTGGCTTGGCATTTGCCTGTCTTGACCGGATCAGCCCGGTCGCCGTCGTCGGGGTAGGGGAGAGTGACTTACGGTATTCACCCAGTTTGTCCCGCGACAAAATCATGCAGTGGTTGCACAAATTGCGACGATATCAGGTTGACGAAAAAACAATGCTGCACCAACGGCTTCGAGAGATTGGGCCGACGCTGACGAACCGGTCTTTGATTATCGCGTTGTCGGATCTTCATCAACCCGAAGCGATCGGGCCGCTAAAACGATTGGGTCAGCAGCACGACGTCGTCGCCTTACAATTGGTGGATCCGGCAGAGACGAATCTGCGTGGAGCAGGGTTCGTTCGAGCCCGAGAAGCCGAAACCGGAAGGAGCATCACGACTCTTGGAAGTAACCTGGGGATCGACCAGATAGCGTTGAAACAGGAATTGAAACGAGCCCGAGTCGATCATTTGCGGATTCAGACCGACCAACCAGTAGCCTATCAATTGCGCCATTTTTTTAAATCACGAGGCCTACTTGGAAAGGGAGCAAGATGATCCAAAATCGAATGCTGCCCGGCATCCTTTGCCTTATCGGGATGTGTTGGATCGTGTCGGCAAACGGTCAAGAAAATCGCAGCCCCACTGTCGGTGTTGCTGGTTGGATCGACCAATTGGTTTTACCCGGAAGCGAATTGGCAACCGTGCCGTTGGTCGAAGGGATTCCGATCGTCGTTAGAATTCGAGAGGTTTTTCCGCACGGTGACAGTTTTCGATACGATCTGGTTTTTCAGGGAATGGAACCTGGAAAATATAATCTGGCTGATTACTTGCGACGAAAAGATGGATCACCTGTTGGACAATTGCCTGAAATTCCCGTCGAGATACGTTCGTTGCTTCCTCCAGGTCAGATTGAACCGAACGCGTTAGAAACTGGCTTATTGCCTCGTATGGGTGGCTATCGAGTTGTCATGATCGCCGCAATCGGGATTTGGTCTTTGGTATTTTTGGGCTTGATCTTTCTGGGGCGAAAAAAAATGGTTCAAATCGAGCAGGAAGAGAAAGCGTTAACGTTGGCGGATTTATTAAAAGCCCGAATCGAACATGCACTTGAGAATCCTCAAGACCAGTCACAATACGCGGAGCTGGAAAGAATGCTGACAGCATTTTGGACGAAACGGCTTGGGTTAGAAGAAGTTTCGACCCACGAAGCCATCGTCGCAATCAAATCGGACGCCAAAGCGGGACCATTGATGCAGCAGTTAGAGTTGTGGATGCACAGTCCCAATGCAGACAGATCAGTAGACCTCGACCAGCTCGTCAAACCGTTTCAGAAGTTGCCGGCAGATACGGAAGGGTTTGAGCTTTGATTTTTGGCAACTGGTACATCTTGATTGCGCTTTTTATTCCAGCGTCGATGCTGACGTGGATCTGGTTGCGAGACCGTTTTCCATCCCTCGGTTTTGGTTCTGATCAAAGGGTTGCGTTACCGCAAGATCATGGAGTTGCCAAATCTGGTCGTTTGGCTGACTTTTTGATTCGTTGTTTTTTGAGTGCGGCCCCGTTGATGTTGGCGACTGCGATCATCTTGTTGGCTGAACCACGTCAGTTGGATGTCCCGCAAGCGAAACGCAAACTGACCAATATTGAGTTCTGTTTGGATCTGAGTGGAAGCATGATGTCTCGGTTTGGGCCGGGGACTCGTTATGATGCGGCGATGAAGGCACTCAATGGTTTTGTTGCCCAAAGAGAAGGGGATGCGTTTGGTTTGACTGTGTTCGGTGATAATGCCGAACATTGGATTCCGTTAACAACAGATCCGTCCGCATTTCGCTGTGCGACGCCTTTTTTAAATCCGTATCGTTTACCCATAGGTTATGGTGGCGGAACGATGATTGGTTTGGGACTTCGGAAGTGTCAGGAAGTCCTGGTGACTCGTGAAGTTGGTGACCGGATGATTATCTTGATATCCGATGGGGCCAGTTTTGATTTGGGTAACGGAAAAGAAGAAGAGATTGCGCGGTCGCTTCGAGATGACAAAATCGTGGTCTATTCGATTCACATCGGCGATGGACAAACGCCACCAGAAGTTTCGGCGATAACGAATATTACCAATGGTCAAAGTTTCAGCCCTCAAGACACTCAGGCGTTACAAGGTGTATTCAATCGTATCGACGCGATGGAGGTTGCTGAACTGGAACGTACCTATGCCGAAGTGCTTGACTGGTTTTTTCCTTTTGCGATTGCAGGCATTTCCTTCATTAGCGCCTGTCTGTTTTCTCTGCTGGGGTTAAGGTACACGCCATGGTAGAAATCCTTCCTGAATTGATCGCGATCGCTGTTGCATTGATTGCGGTGGTTGCTGAAGTGATGCAGCTACGCCGAGTCCGCAGGGTCAAGCGGTTGGCATTTGGTCCCAGACAGAAACCGGCTATTTGGACGCACGCGGTGCCGCTACTTCGAGTGGTTGGATTGGCAACTGCATGTTGGGGATTTTTATCGCTGTTGCTGGTCGTTGAAGCTCAAGTCCACAACCAAACTCAAATTGCAGAAAACGAATACAAGCACCTGGTCTTGGTCGTGGATGTGTCCCCAAGTATGCATCTTGAAGATGCAGGCACCGATGGTAAAAGAACTCGTCGGCAACGTGCATCGGATTTATTGGAATCGCTATTCAATCGAATTCCGATGAGACAGTTTAAGATTACGGTGATTGGCGTTTACACGGACGCCAAAATGTTGCTGGAAGATTCTAAAGATCACGAAGTGGTACGACATATTATGGAAAAGATGCCGATGTGGCATGCATTCAAGCCGGGAAAAACCAAATTGATATCCGGAATTCAGCTCGCGGCAAAGGCATCCAAAAATTGGAATCCTGGATCTGCCTATATTTTGTTATTGACCGACGGCGATACGGTTCCAACGAAAGGGATGCCAAAGTTGCCTGTATCAGTCAAAGACTTTTTCGTGGTCGGCGTTGGGAATCCCAACTCGGGTACCTTTATCGACGGGCATCAGTCCCGTCAGGACGTGAATACTTTGCGGCAGATTGCAAACCGGCTCCGTGGGTCGTATCACAATGGAAATCAGAAACACCTGACATCCCAGCTGGTGGGGAAATTCCTCCAATCCAAAGAAGATCAACGTAAAAATAGGTGGAATCGAAGGGAGTGGGCTTTGTTTGCTTGCGTGTTAGGTTCCGCGATTTACTCGATTTTACCGATACTATTGCACTATTTTGGAACAGGGTATCAAAGCGGAGTTAAATACCAACCCGTTCACGGGTCGATGGAAAGATAGGTTGCCAATTAGAAGTTATTTCCAAAAGTGATAATGATACGCATGCTAAACAGGTGGCAAATCAGATTCGTTTTTACATGGCACGCAAACATCGTTAAACTGAGTATGTGTCAAATTTTGTGAGAGAGGACGTTTGTAGTCTCGGGCTTCTACCGGCCAAGCAACAATCTACAAACCAACTGCGTCAAGTTTAAAAATCAATTCATACGTCATCCGTTCGGCAGGCGTTCGACATACTCAAAAAAAGGAAGGCTATGAGGATCTTACTGATTGTCGCCTGGCTTTTTATAGGTTTGGGAGGAGTGATTTTTCACTTCGGACCTGGCCAGGAAAAGCTGGAAATCGACCGAATCAACAGGGTGATTCAGGATGCCAGGGACTCGGTGCAGTCAGGCGAATTCACCGATGCGGTCACTCATTACGATGAAGTTCTGGGATCGCTATCTGCGGAACAGGTCGTCGAAACCCGCCAGGTCATGCTTGAAAAAGCCAAGGCTCAGATGATGGCAGCCAACTTACCTGAAGCCCGGCAGTCGCTCGAATCTTTATTGACGGAAGTTCGGGAAGATGAAAAATCGGATCCTCGATTTGAAGCGGAAGTTCAATCGACGTTGGCCAATTCTCAATATTACATGACTTGGCTGATGCGGTTGGAAGGGCTTCCTGAAGAAGAATGGATGCCGGAAATCGAGGCAGCCCGCCAACATTACACCCAATTAACCAAAACCGCAGATCAGATCGGTGACAAATCACTGAAGGAACGAAGCTCGGAAGATCTTGAATCCTCGATCCGTTTGGCTCGTATGGACCTGAATGAGTTGCAGGCTCTTCCTCTGCCCAGCCAATGACAGGGTACCTGAAGTGGCAAAGGCCGGCGTCGTGGTTCACGACGCAAGAAACAACCAAGCAATGGTGGTAGTAAAATCAAGGTTCCCGAAGGAGCCGGAAGCTAATCTGGCTATCGCGTAATCGAAACGAATTGATCTCAAACAAGCCAAAACTGTCACTTCATACGATGTATGATTTGGCAGTTTTTTTTGTGAACGAAAAATTTTGCTATGACTGTGAGCTGGCTATCATGAAACAGACGGGCGTGCGAATTTTCGCTCAGAAGCCTTCCGCTGACGAAATGTCAAACCCGCAATTGCAGGATGGGGTCGCGACTTCAAATGTAAGTTTTTTGAACAACGACAAAGGTTTTGAAATTCGACCGCAACCGATTCCCATTCAAGGTGCTGTCATCTGGATGGCCTTGGTGGTTGCCATCATTTTTGCCGTCGAATTTTGGCGTCAAGAGACAGTGCTGATTGTAATGGGTGGTGCTGCTGTTTTTTTGATCATCCCTTTTATGGTCCTTGTTTTTTGCATGCTCAATGCAGCTACGGGGGATCAACCCTACCTCGTGTTTCAATCGAAACCAAAACAGCTTTTTTTTCCTCGCCTCGACAACCGAAAATGTCATCTATCGCAGGTCGAATCGATTCACGGTTTTCAGTTTGGCAACGACCATGCGTTTGTGTCTTTTTTAGTAAAGGATTCGGAGCATCAATGGTATCAACTTCATGTCATGAATGACCTTGCGAACAATTTTATGATTGCCCGCCGACTAGCTGTAGAACTGAATGTTCCGTTTAGGTTGACTCGTTACACCACGAAAGAGTCTCGTGAGCGAGGTATCCTTTAGTTATGCCCTAACGATAAATGGTTGGTAGCAAAATCTGTTATGGTCAATCTTCAATCGCGTCGTAGATCAATTTTTTCAGCTTAAATTCTGTCATAAACGAATACGGCACAATCTGTTCCATGGTGACGACGGTCAGGTCATCTTCAGGAGAGCACCAATAGTGGGTGCTTGCCATTCCGCCCCATCCGTACTCTCCGACTTTACCGCCGGGATCCCACGAACTCATTTCAGATCGGACCGAGAATCCGAAACTGTACCCGACACCGGTGCGTACCTCGGACCCGAACTTGATCCAGCCAACCGATTTGGGGACTTGGTTGGTTTTCATGAGGGTTACGGTTTCCGGTTTCAGATAACGCTTACCTTGAAATTCGCCGTCCGCCTGGATCATCAGCAAAAACCTGAGGTAATCGCGAGCCGTCGATACGAGACCACCGCCACCCCCTTCAAAAGGTGGAACGAATTGGTAGCGGCTGCTGGATGCTTTGTCGACGAGCGTCAAATTTCCTCGGCTGTCAGAACGATAGTTGTTGGCGAAGCGATTTAGTCTGTCGGCCGAAACATGGAACCCGGTATCTTTCATATCGAGCGGATCGAAAAAACGATTTTTTAAAAATTGGCTGAGCTTTTGACCTGAAGCCACCTCGATCACCCGTCCCAGGATGTCGATCGATATCCCGTAGGTCCAGTCCCTACCCGGTTCAAACAGCAGCGGTATCTGGTCAAGTTTGGCTGCCATTTCCGACAGTGGAACCGTTGTATTAAGGGGATCAACTTGTTTAAAAGCGGAGTTAAATCGTTGATTGGGTCCCCACCCATATCCATAACCAGAAGTGTGACGCATTAAATCGGCGACCGTGATCGGATTCTTCGCTGGACGGCTGCCATTTTCGGCCAACACATGAACGTCTTTCAAGTTGGGAATATATTTTGAAACGGGATCGTTTAAACCAACTTTGCCTTCCTCGACAAGCATCAGAGCGCCCGCGGTAACGATCGATTTGGTCATTGAAAAGATACGAAAGATCGTATCTTTTTCCATTGGAAGCTCGGCCTCGATGTCCCGTTTGCCGTAAGCTTTCAGGTGGACGATCTTCCCTTTCCGAGCGATTGCCACAACACCGCCAGCGAGTCTTTTTTTTGCAACCAGTTCCTTCATGGCGGTATCGACCTTGGCTAATTTTGAGGCCGACATTCCTACCTCGGCCGGCTCGACAACAGGAACTTCGGCACTTTGAGCCAAAATGAGGTTTGGCTGGAGAATGAAAATTCCGGCACAACATAGATATAAAAGTGATTTGAACATCGAGCGGTCCTTGGAGGTGGTTTTTATGAATCTATTTTAGCATTGACGCTTCCGCGTTCGCTATGAGCCGGTGTATGATGAAACGATAACGTTGTCAAAAATCAGCCGCAACGGCGTTAGCGTCGGTTCTTGAATGTATCTGTGTGAACCACAGACTTGCGCCGAATGGATGATCACCAAACCGATACTCCCGATCGATAACGTTGTCAAAATCAGCCGCAACGGCGTTAGTTAGAGGATGGACGCTAGACCGGCGACCACTAAGGGACAGTGGGATGCGGGTAAAGCGGTGACAACCCATTAGCGATCCTCGGTCAAAAGTATCCAATTCACGTGGCTAGTCGTGACGGCGTGAGTGATATTTTTGAAGTTTGAGCCCGTTGTATCCGGCTCAAGCTATCGGATCGATTCTTCGGGAAGGCCTGACTGGATTCCCTGGTCAATGGGCATTTCATCAGGTTGACCGTCGCCGAGAACGGCAATCAGACGATCGAGTTCTTTTTTAAGCTGGGCGACGGTTTGAGCATACTGTGGTTTGTTGATCAAATTGTTATTTTCACCTGGGTCGGCTGCCAGATCATACAATTCGGCCAGATGGCGGTCAGGAGACCCATCTCCATGTGGGTAACGAATGTATTTCCACCGATCAGTTCGTAAAGCTCGAACGTTAGGGGTGTAGGGGAATTGGTGTTCGTAATTGTACTCGTAGTAAAAACTGGTGCGCCAACCTGATGAATCGCCTTCTGCAAGTCGTTTCCAGCTTTGGCCATGCACTTTCGGTATTGGCGGAGCATTGCAGATTTCGAGAATGCTGGGCGCGAAATCGATCGTGGCTGTGATCTGGGGGATGACTCGAGCTTTTTGAGTCAGTCCCGGATAGCGAACGACAAGTGGGATTCGGATCGACGGTTCGTGCCCGGTCCTTTTATCCACCATGCCATGTTCTCCTTCGAGCAGTCCATTGTCCGATGTGAAAATAATCAGCGTATTATCGAGTTGTCCTGTGTTGGTCAGGAACTCATAGATGTCGCCGACACTGTCATCGACTGACAAAAGCGTACCCCAATAAGCTCGCACCATGGCGGCAAAATCCTTTACCGCCTCCGGACTTTCGTCTGGGAATTCCTTTCGCCAATCAAATAAAGGTCCATAAATCCCGTGCCAAGTACTGAGCCTTTTTTTAAACCAGGCAGGTTTATCATCCAGGTTGAAAGCACTTTGGGGGTACTGAATGTCGACTTGATCAAAAGAGTTTTGATACTTCTTTTCGGGGAAATAAAAACTATGGGGTGCTTTGTGACCTACCATCAGACACCACGGCTGATCTGACTTTTGTTTCCCAATCCAGTCAATCGCCATCTCGGTAACCACGTGAGTGTAGTATCCTTTGACGACTCGCCGGTCGTTCCCGTTAAAGTTGAATTCGGTGTCGAAGTACTTCCCCTGGCCTTTGTGGGTGACAAAATGGTCGAAGCCTGGGCGCGGCATGTCATTTTTTTCACCCATATGCCACTTTCCAACGTAGGCGGTCCGGTAACCCGATCGTTGCAGTTGTAACGGAAAGCTGACCATATCTTTGGGGTATTCCGTAAAGTTATTGGATACCCCGTGAGAATGGGCGTACAGCCCACTTAAAATAGAAGCTCGACTGGGAGAACAAAGACTGGTCGTGCAAAAATGATTTTTAAATAATAGCCCTTCATTGGCGAGACGATCGATATGGGGAGTTTTGAGGTGTGGGTGCCCCATGCAACTAAGAGCATCGTATCGTTGGTCATCGGTCAAAATGAACAGTACGTTGGGACGGTTGAGTCCAGTTTCAGCAGGCTGCTCCAAACCAATCACGACAGTGACCGAACTGAACAACAAGTAGGCAATACCGAGCCATAAAGCCAGTTTGTGCATCTTGATCCTCGCCAAACAAACGTCAATTTAGCTGCGAATTATACCATGTCGTGATTGACTTGATAAAAACAAAGCCCGCTCGTGGAAAGTGGCTTGCAAAATGTGAGCCGGTGGTCGGAACGAACCGTTTATTCGGCTTTTCAAATCGATCAGCGACTTTCATGGATTTCAAAACCTTCATTGCGTGACTATTTTAAAGTTACGGAAAAGGCGGACTTTATCTTAAAGCGAAAACAGAATGCAAATTCAAAAACATCTATTCTCTGTTCGGACCTGGGCTCTTTGTTGGATCCTTTGCTTAAGCTTTTTTGGTGGCACTCAACCAGTTGCCGGTCAAAGTGACCCAGCCAATAAAAAAGCGCTGGACCATGTCGACTACGACAAATGGAACACAATTTCCGGGCAGCGGATTTCGAATGACGGCAAATGGATTAGCTATTCGATTCGGAGCGGGAAACCAGATGCTCAACCAACTTTCATTGTACGTCAGGTTGGAAGTAACAAAGAGTTTGCAATTATTCGTGCGATCGGATCAAGATTCACGTTCGATTCAAAATACCTGGTTTACCGAGTTAGTCCGGATAAAGAGAGACTTGATAAGCTAAAAGAAGCCAAAGCCAAGCCCAATGAGTTGCCCGGGACAAGGCTGGAGATGCTGGATCTTTCAACAGGGGATAAGTTTACCGCGCCGCGAGTGAAGTCGTTTCGGATGCCGGCAGAAAACTCGCAGTGGTTGGCGTACCTACACGATAAAATGCCGGAGTCGGATACCGTCAAACAAAAGTCTGCTGACGCCATCGAAACATACGAAGTGACATCGACAGGGCTCAGGCGTCCTGAGAAAAAACTGAAACTCAAAGCACGTCCCACAACAGAATCTGAAACCAAAACTGAATCGCTTGCGGAAAAGAGTTCAACAAACGAATCCTCTCAGAAGAAGAACGCTAATCCAAATAAAACGAAAGCTGAAAAGGAGTCTCCCGAGAAAGAGAGCAAGGCAAAACCAAATAGAAAAACCAAA
>JBCCSJ010000075.1:0-19245 GCA_039200505.1 Planctomycetota bacterium
CGGCCAAAAGCCTGCCACTCGATTTTCAATTTTTAACTTGAGACCCACATTTTCAATTTACCCTTCACCATTAGACTTTGTCAGATCTGAACGAAATTTTTGAAAGTCGGATCCAGTTTTTGCTAATCCGAGCCAAATGCATTGGCTCATAACGAAGAATGAAATAATGGATGACTTATTGATGAATCCCGAAATTGCCACCGCACTCAAAGCAGCTGAGGCAGGCGCGGCAATTTTGCGAAATAAATTCACGAATCTCGATTCCATTTCTTCTCAAAACAAAAAAGCAACCGAAGAAGATAACGGTTATCAAGGGATCGTCACCGAGGCTGATCTTCAATCCGAATCCGTCATTGTCGACACGATCAGAGCCCAATTCCCAGAACACTCTTTCCTAGCAGAAGAATCCAATCGTGACTCAGTAGATTCCGAACATCTATGGATTATCGATCCACTCGATGGGACAAATAACTTCGCCAATGGAATTCCTCACTTTGCGGTTTCCATCGCTTATTATCGAAATGGAACTCCCGAATGCGGTGTGATCCTTGACCCGTGCCGTCATGATCTTTTTTTGACCCAGCGAAATAAAGGTGCGTGGTGGAATGGTAAGGCGGCGAGCGTCAACCAGCATCAATCCTTAAAGCAAACGATGATCGCAGTCGGATTTTATTACGACCGAGGTCCGATGATGCGAGCTACTTTACAGGCGATCGAAGATTTTTTTGGCCACGACATTCATGGGATCCGACGTTTTGGAACGGCTGCACTGGATTTGGTTCAAGTGGGCCTGGGCCGCTTCGGAGCCTTTTTTGAATACGAACTTTCTCCTTGGGATTTTGCCGCTGCCCGCCTGTTTGTAGAAGAAGCAGGAGGCACGATCACCGATTGTGTTGGCAACCCTTTAACGCTAGCCAAAGGATCTGTGTTGGCCACAAATTCCATTCTGCATCCGGTCGCTTTAAGTATCGTTAAGCGGCACTTGCCGTAAAATATCAGTCAGCGACTTTAGTGTTATGATAGTCGTCATCTAAATCTGATCGCAACGCAAGCTTCATACTCATGCCCCTATTGATTCGTATCAAAATCCACTTGTACATCGGCGTCATTTTTTGCGTCGTATGCACCAACACGCTTGGGCAAGAAATCACTGACCTGACCAGCTTGGTAAATCAGCAAATCGATATTCGATTGAAGGATGGCAGTCTACTCGCTTTCGCGGAAGTCAAAACTGCAGAAGCTGGAAAAGTCGAAGGATCGATCAGGAATCTCAAAGTGCAGTTCCCCGATTCTCAACGCGTCAAATCAATTCCTGTTTCTCGCGTCATCGAATTGTATTTGAACGATTTGCCGCTCGATGTCAGTTATGACAGAAAACAAAGGTGTCTTTATCACGACATCGAAAAGAAACTGGACCGAAACGAATACATCCGCGAAGTAGAAGCACGTCTGGCTCCGAATCGAGATCGTTTCTGGAAACCGCTGACAGATGAAGAACACGAAAAGTTCATGACCATCCATCGTGAGTTTATAAAAAAAACAAGGTCCACCCTGAACCACATCCCCTTCCGGGAAGTTGAGACCAAATTTTTTGTGTTTTTAACGGATCTGACTCCTGCGGAAGTCGACGGGTATATCGTTTACTTAGATGCTATGTACGAACAATTGTGCAAGGCATTTGGATTATCACCTCAAAAAAATATTTGGTGTGGCAAATGTGTTGTGGTCGCATTTCGAGAAAAAAACGATTACCTGGCTTTCGAGCGGGCACTAATGAATACCGATGGTCAAGGGACGCAAGGTTTGTGTCACCAATATGGAGATGGCAAAGTCATTTTTGTAGGCTTCCGAGGGGACAACGGATATTTTGGGCATGTCCTGGTCCATGAAACGACACATGGATTCATTCACCGGTACATGACGTCTGCTCGCCCACCATCATGGCTACACGAAGGGATGGCAGACTGGCTGGCTGATGCAATTGTGAAAGGTGAACAAATTCGACGCGAGCAAATCAATTCGGCAATCACGATAATTCGTAACAATGGCTGGGGCGATTTTTTGACAACGGATCGAATAGCAGGTGAGCATTATGGCGCGGCATCCACCATGGTGCAGATGCTGCTGGAAAGAAGCAAAAAAGGGGAATTCAAAAACTTTTTTGACGGAATTAAAGAAGGCAAACCAGCTGACCAATCGCTCAAAGAGAATTTCGGACTCAGTTATCAAGATCTGAAAATCATGTACGCTCAGATAGCAGCTCGTTTAGCAAGATCCAAATGAAACGCTAAAAAAAGGAATTTGTCATCGAACCAACCTCACAGTCAGAATTGAACCCAAAAGTTCCAGTCGTCATTCTGAACGGATTTCTCGGTTCGGGGAAAACAACCTTGCTGCGTAGCTTGCTGGTTCAGTCTCACAAAAAAAACCTGTCAGTCGCGGTCGTAGTCAACGACATGAGCGAGTTAGATGTCGATGGACTTCTGGTGGCCCAAACAGAATTCTTTGAAAAAGATGACCCTAATTTTCAGACGATCCATTCCTGCGTTTTGAGCAGCAAGACCGGGATTGAAAAACTTGATGAGGCTCTGACCAAAATTCTCAAAAAGGGTTTCCCGGAATTATTGATCATCGAAACCTCAGGCAGTTGTCATCCCATGCCGCTTGTTGAATATTTTAGCAATCAGTCAACCACCGAACTGACAGGCGTGATGACGCTCGTCGATAGTGCGATGATTGATCAGGATTTCGAAGGAGGAAAGTCCATTGTTCCGATCATGCAGCGCAATCTTTCAACCCAGACAAGGGATACGACCAATCTGCTGGTAGAACAAATCATGTTTTGCAGTCACTTGATGCTAACCAAAGTCGACCGCATTGCTGAAAGTAGCCTGAAGCCCATTGCACAATCAATCCATGAACTCAATCCATTCGTATCCATCGTTTCGGTTCCCTTTGGGAATCTGCCCATCGATGATGTTTTGGCTATGCCGAAATATGATTTTGATCGTGTTGCTCAATTGATCAAAGAACTAAAGCCCGCATTCGAATTGGCCACCCAAAACGACGATCGCCCTTACAATCTCGAAACCCGAGTAATCGAGGACGATCGGCCGTTTCACCCGCAGCGACTTTGGGATACCTGTCAACAACATCTCGGTCAACACATCTACCGAAGCAAAGGATTTTTTTATCTATCGACACGTGACAACGTTTCGCTTCTTTGGAACCAAGCCGCCCGAGGAATTAGCCTCGAGTTGATCGGTTACTGGCGAGCAGGCATTCTCGAAAACGAGAATCACGGACTGGATGAAATGGAGATTGAGGGACTCAGGAAAAGGCTCGAAAACGAGCCAGGTCGATTCGGAGACCATCGTTGCCATCTAACCGTGATCGGAGACAAAACGCAAGTCGATCAATTTGCCGAATCGCTGAAGCGTTGCTTTTTAACCGAAGCTGAAATTGAGGACTGGCAGTCCGGCACAGTATTCCCCGACCCGTGGCCAGATTCGTTTATTACGCGGAAGTATTAACTCGCTCGTTTCTCCATCTCCAAGTCTAACATCTGGACGTCGCTTTGCGGCTCTGCGTGATGCTTCGATTAATCGTCCCTAATTCACAAAAAAAGCCGCCACAGCACGATGGCGGCAGGTGATTTCAACCAAAACGTCGAACGGTGTTTTCGCAGGATTTATGCCCCCTTATTCTCAACGAGGCGAATTTGGGCTTTCGCCTGATTGATCGCTTTCAGGCGGATTGCGGCGAGTTCACCGTTGCCAGCTTCCATTTTTTCGGCTTCTTCCAAAGCCGTCTTGGCCGCTGACAGATCAATTTCGTTCACGGGAATACTCTTGCCGGTCAAAACCGAAATCGAGTCCTCTTCAATCTGGACAAATCCGCCATCCACGTAGAACCGGTCAACCGTGGAACCTGCTGTTGTTTTCAGCTCACCTGGCCCAAGCCTACCAATCATAGGAGCATGGCCGGGAAGAATTCCGGCGGCTCCATCAAACATCGGTACCGTAACGCCGTCAACTTCAGCATCCAATGTCGTCGTTTCAGGGGTGACGATTGTAATTCTTAGGCCCATACTGGTCACACTCAACAGGTTTTGACTGGCCCGTAATTAAGCGGGCAAACGCATTTTACAATCTTCTGGTAGATCTTTTTGGGCAAAATCAGGCTTAGGCTTCAGCAGCCATTCTTTTTGCTTGTTCTTCTGCCTGCTCAATAACACCGACATACATAAATGCACTCTCAGGAAGATGGTCCCATTTTCCGTCACAAATTTCTTCGAAAGAGCGAATCGTCTCAGCGATCGGAGTAAATTCTCCTGGCTTACCGGTAAATACCTCAGCCACGAAAAACGGTTGAGACAGGAATCTTTCGATACGGCGTGCTCGGTGAACGACCAATTTATCCTCTTCAGAAAGCTCATCGACACCCAGAATCGCAATAATATCCTGCAATTCACGGTATCGTTGAAGCGTCGTTTGGACTCGACGAGCCACTTCGTAGTGGTGATCACCCACGTACTGAGGGTCGAGGATTCGGGAGGATGACGCTAATGGATCGACCGCAGGGTAAATTCCTTTTTCCGAAATTGATCGAGCCAAGTACAGGAACGCGTCCAACTGACCGAAAGCAGTAGCAGGGGCTGGATCGGTGGGGTCGTCCGCAGGAACGTAAACCGCCTGCACCGAAGTAATCGCACCCTTGTTGGTCGAAGCAATTCGTTCCTGAAGAGCTCCCATTTCGGTCGCCAGAGTAGGCTGATAACCGACCGCAGAAGGCATTCGTCCCAGCAGTGCTGATACTTCGGACCCAGCTTGAGAGAATCGGAAGATGTTGTCGACGAACAGTAGGGTGTCGGCTCCGGTTTGATCCCGGAAATATTCAGCCATGGTCAAAGCCGAAAGTGCGACACGAAGGCGAGCCCCTGGCGGCTCGTTCATTTGACCAAACACCATTGCCGTTTGCTCGATCACCGAACGGCCCGTGTCGCCGATTTTGGTTTCCTGCATTTCAAGCCATAAGTCGGTTCCTTCTCGCGTTCTTTCGCCGACTCCTGCGAACACGGACTAACCACCGTGCTGAGAAGCGATTCGAGCGATCAGCTCGGTCAGGATCACCGTCTTACCCAACCCAGCACCACCGAACAATCCCGCCTTACCACCTCGAACGAATGGGGTCAACAAGTCGACAACCTTAATCCCGGTCTCGAAAAGCTCGGTGTTAGTTGAAAGGTTATCAATCGTCGGAGCTTCACGATGGATACTCCGAATCTCGGCTGACTCTACCTCTCCTCGTCCATCGACTGGTTGGCCCAGCATATTGAAAACTCGTCCCAAAGTAGCCTCGCCGACAGGCACAGAAACGGGGGAACCGGTATCCACGCAATCGGATCCGCGTCGAAGACCTTCTGTGGATCCCAGAGCAACGCATCGTACTCTTCCGCCACCCAGTTGTTTGGAGATCTCACCGTAGAGTGTTCTTTTTTGACCGCCAGCGTCAATCTCACAGGTGACCGCGTTGTAAATCGCGGGCAGGTTATCTTCGCTGAATTCGGCGTCAAATGTCGAACCGATTACCTGGGTAATTTTGCCAATGTTAGCCATAGGATTTAGTTTTCAATAAAACGTGGGTAATTGTTTCTTTTTAACGATGGTTAGCCTTCCAAGGCTTCGACTCCACCAATCACTTCCATAATTTCGCCAGTAATTTGTGACTGACGGGCACGGTTATATGTTCGAGAAAGATCCTTGATCATTTCATTTGCGTTCTCAGTTGCACTTTTCATCGCCACCATTCGAGCCACCTGTTCGCTGACCGCAGCGTCGAGAAAACATTTGAACAGTTTGATTTTAAAACTCGTGGGCACCACTTCCTCAAGAATGCTTTCAGCTGACGGAATAAATTCGTAAATCGAATTCCCTTTATCAGCTTTTGGATCTGAAGGAGTATCAGCACCTTCGATTTTCCCTAATGGCAGAAGCGTTTCGGAAACAATCTGCTGCTTAGCGACTGAAAAGAATTTGGTGTAAGTCACATCGAGTCGATCGAGTTCACCGGCGGCAAACATGCGAAGATAGCGATCAGCGATCGCTTCGACTTCGGAGTACTGGGGTTGATCATCGAAGTTGGTAAACGAATCATCGACGGGAATATCTCGAAAGCCGAATCCGGTAATTCCCCGCTTTCCGCTGACTTCGAGTTTCAGATTTTCAAACCCCTCCGCCACTAACGATTCACGGGATTTTAAACCTGTTCGGATCGCATTCCCGTTGTATCCGCCGCAAAGCCCTCGATTACCCGTCAGGACCAAGAGTGTCGCGTTGACACTGGTTTCACGCTTCTCAAGAAGTGGGTGGGAAACTTCCAATCCAGCTTTCGCCAAATCCGCCACGACCGCCGTGATACGCCGAGTGTAATCATCTGCCGAGGTCGCTCGATCCATCGCTTTTTTAAACCGAGCGGTCGCGATAAGTTCCATCGTTCGCGTAATCTTTTTGATGTTACGGATCGACTTGCGCCGTTTATCTAGTGCTCTCGCGTTGGCCATAATGGAATCAAAGTGGACGGTAAAGGAATTGGAAAATCAAAAACCAAAAACTAGGAAGCTTTGAATGAAGCGTTAAACTCTTCGATGGCTTCGGTCACAAGCTTTGTTGTCTCGTTATCCGCCTTTTTCATCGCATCGCCATTGTTCAGATTTTCGTTAAGATTGTCCCAAACATTTTTCTTTTTGGTCTGAATGAAGTCCAGGAATTCAGCTTCCCAGCGAGGAATATCGGCTACAGGAACTTTATCGAGAAAACCCTTGGTACCGGCATAAATCATCATGACCTGTTCCACCACGTTCAAAGGTTTGTACTGCGGTTGCTTCAGTAGTTCCACCATTCGATAACCCCGGTCCAATTTCGATTGGGTGGCTGCATCGAGGTCGGTTCCAAGCTGAGCAAACGCTTCCAATTCGCGGAACGCGGCCAAGTCAAGCCGGAGCCCGCCAGCAACGTTTTTCATCGCTTTTACCTGAGCGGCCCCTCCAACTCGAGAGACGGAAATTCCCGCATTCATAGCCGGACGGACGCCAGAGAAAAACAGGTCGGGCTGAAGATAAATCTGCCCATCGGTAATCGAAATGACGTTAGTCGGAATGTAGGCGGAAACCTCACCTTCCTGAGTTTCGATAATCGGGAAAGATGTGATCGACCCGCCGCCAAGATCGGCACTTAATTTGACCGACCGTTCCAATAGTCGGGAGTGACAATAGAAGACGTCTCCCGGGTAAGCTTCTCGTCCAGGTGGTCGCCGCATTAGCAGCGAAAGTTCACGATACGCTACGGCCTGTTTCGACAAGTCATCGTAAATAATCAAGCAGTGGCCGCTGTTGTACATAAAATGTTCGGCCATCGCGGTTCCAGCGTAGGGTGCGATGTATTGAAGCGGGGCGGGTGCACTGGCACCAGCAACGATCACGGTGGTGTATTCCATCGCCCCGTTATCTTCAAGATCCTTAATCACACCGGCGACCGACGAATCCTTTTGGCCTACGGCGATGTAGAAACATTTTACGCCTGAACCTTTTTGGTTGATGATTGCGTCGATTCCAATCGCGGTCTTACCCGTTTTTCGGTCACCAATGATCAACTCTCGTTGACCTCGACCAACAGGCGTCATTGCATCAACAGCTTTGATCCCAGTTTGCATCGGTTCATGAACTGGCTGTCGCTCTGCAACCCCAGCCGCAATGATTTCTACTGGCCTAGATTCCGTTGCGTTGACGGGGCCTTTTCCGTCAAGTGGATTTCCAAGTGGATCGAGGACTCGGCCGACAACCGCATCACCGACGGGAACCGAGAGCAGAGTGCCCAAAGATTTCACTTCGTCACCCTCATTAATCTTGAGGTAGTCTCCAAGAATAATGATACCAACGGAATTTTCTTCCAGGTTAAATGCCAACCCTATGATTCCCCCGGGAAATTCAACCATTTCACCAGCGGCCACGTTAGTCAAGCCGTGAACTCTGGCAATCCCGTCCCCGACTTCCAGCACTGTTCCGACTTCAGAAACATCGACTTCGCTCTCGAATTGTTCGATTTCCTGCTGGATGACGGATGCAATTTCGTCAGCACTAATTTTCATTTGGTTCCTCGTTTAATTCCCCGAACCAATCGGGAGTAACATTGTGTTATGCTTTAACAAATTTATCTAAAGACTGCCGAATTTGGTCAGATGTCTTTTTGATCGCTTTGGTGCGTATTTGATTGAGTTGGCTGCGAATGCTTCCATCGTGGATAGTGTCACCAATTCGGACCACCATCCCACCAATCAAATCCGGGTTGACCGACGTTTTGACCAACACCTTTTTACCGAGTGCCTTCCCCAAATGAGAAGCGATTTCATCGGCCACCGACTGCTCTACTTTTTGAGCCGTTATGACTTCAGCCAAGACATTCCCGGTCAACTCGTCGTATAGCCTTGTTGCCGAACCATTGATCTGACCCAAGCAATCGAACCTACCTTTGGAGGTAACAATTTTCAGAAAGCTAATCAGATCTTTGTTCAGTTTTCCCTTGAATGCTTTATCCAAGAGAATCGACTTTGCTTCAAAAGAAACTCGCGGAGACTCCAACGTGCTTTTCAGTCGAGGCAATTGGCCGATCGCATCGACAACGCTATCGAGCCCGCCCAACAACTCCTCGGTCGAGCCATTTTTCTGACCCACTCCGATTAGCGCCTTGGCGTAGGTGTCACCGATAGACGCCTTTTCAGTATCGAAAACGGTTGGAATGTGTTGGGCTTCTTCGGACATCAAAATCTCAATCTCTTCAGGGACTAGGCACCAGAGCCGGATTTGAACTTGGCGACCGCATCTTCGATCAGCTTGGTGTGATCGTCTTTTTTGAGCGATCGGCTGACGATGCTTCCGGCAAGTGCGACAGCGGAATCGACACTCTTTTCAGCCAACTCGCGAACAGCCGCATCTTTGGCTGATCTGATGTCGGCAAATGCCTTTTCTTTTTCGCGAGAAGCTTCTTCTTTCGCCTCACCAACAATTCGCTCTTTCGTTGCCAAGGCGTCCTCCTTAGCTTCTGCAATGATGGCAGCAGCTTCATCCTGGACACTGGCAAGCTTATCCTCGTATTGCTTCAGATTAGCCTGAGCTTTTTCGTTAGCAATGCGAGCACTTTCGATATCGTTGGCGATCCCCTTCTCACGAGCATCCAACCCAGCAATGATCGGCTTCCACGCAAATCGAGTCAGAATCAGCAACAAGCCGATAAAGATTATCAGGGTGAAAAACGCGAGGTCGTTAGACCAGTAGAGTGGATCGGGTTCACCGGCAGCCTCTTCGCTGGCCAGCAGAAGCCCCCCAAGAAAACCGGGTAGCATCAGCTATCTCCTTTTGCTTGACTTAGTCAAAACAAACGATTCGTTTGCTTCCGTTGATTTATCGGACAAGGAAACAGATCAGCAGCGCGAAAAACGCAGCACCCTCAATCAGAGCGGCTGAAATAATCATCGCCGTCTGGATTCGAGCAGCCATTTCGGGTTGGCGAGCGATACTTTCGCACGCCGAACCGCCGATTCGGCCGATCCCAAGAGCAGCACCAAAAATTGCCAAACCAGCTCCGATTGCTGCAATACCTGTAATTTCCATCGAAAAAAATCTCCAACTCAAAGGGTTATTATTAATTCAATTAAGGTTGTTTATAACGGCTTGCCACTTGTTATTTTGTGTGCGATCAAATTCCAAATCGCAAGCTCGAAAATGTAATCAATGCACTAGTGAGGGTGCAGGGCGGAACCGATAAACAGTGACGCCAAAAAAGTAAAAATGTAAGCCTGCAGAAACGCGACGAATAACTCCAACAGACTAAATGCGATGGACCCCAAAATGACCGCAGGCCCGACAATGTAACTCAGTGCAGTCCCCGCAGTGACGCCGATAAATGCCAGGAAAACCGACAGGACTAAGTGACCGGCAAACATGTTCGCAAACAACCTGATGGCCAAAACGAAGTGCTTCACAATCAAGCCGAATATTTCGATCGCCCAAATCGACGGAATCAGGATGACCGCCAGAGCGGGTGGTAAATCCATATGCGGAACCTGTGCTTTGGCGAACCCAACAAATCCCATCTTCTTCGTTCCGGCACCCACAACCACCACGAAAGTTATGAGGGCCAACACTCCTGTCACGGCCAACGCTCCCGTAGCGCTTCCAAGCCAAGGAATCATTCCAAACAGATTCAGCGTCAGTACGAAAAAGAACATCGTCAGCAGAAATGGCAGGTACTCGTCAGCCTCTTTCCCGATATTAGGCCGAGCAATTTCGTCTCGAATAAAAACCACAAAGGTTTCCAGAAAATTTCTCAGCCGCCCCTTCGGACGCTCTCCCGTTTTCGTTTTTCGAGCCATCCAGGTGAACACGACGACTAACAACAAGGCACCTACCAACTCCAACACCATAAATTTGGTGGGCCGCCCGATCAGGATCGGAAACTTAGATGTACCGACAATCGGGTCTTGTTTTGTACTGGCTAAAGGATGGGCTATATCCCAATGCCCCCCCATGAACTTGGGCAGGTGAAAAAAGGTCGTGTCTTGAACATGTTCAAACAGATGTGACGGAGCCAAATAATCTATTTCTCCGTGATCGTGCCCATGCTCATGCCCGGCGTCGCCATCGTGGGAATGCGATTCACTACCTGAACCGTGGTCATGACTCTCGTGGTCTTGGCCTTCGTCTTTATGGTCTTCGTCTTTGTGATCTTCGTTGCTCTGATCAACCTTCGCTTCGCCTTGGGCCTCGGAACTTTCCTCTGCTTTTGCATCAGAACCTGCATCTTTTGTATCAGTGCCTTGATTCCCATCCTGCTCGCCGGTCTCCTTCACATCTGCTTTCTGTCCGGCGGCCTCAGATTGCGGAGTTTCAACCGAATCATCACGCTGACTATTTGCCACAGGTTTGTCGCCTTCAGATTCTTCCTGATGGGAAAGCATTACGCCCTCATTCTTTAATTCATTATTAAACGATTGCATTTCTAGCCCCACCCAAAGCTCGTAAAAACCGAAATGGAGTTACTGAGATGCAAATTGCGACCGAAAAACCAACAATGTAAAAAACGGATAAAAACCCAAGTGCCTTTGTTTCCAATTTGAGGATTCCGAAGTAATCCAGAAGAATGATGATCAAAAGAGGAATGCCAGTCCGGCAAAATGTCGCAGCCCCGAGTCGAACCATGACAAAGTCTGACCCGCGTGGGAACTCTTTAAGAATTAGACTTATACCAATCGCCACAAAGATCGTTAACCAGAGGGCAAATAAAATTTTCAAGGGTAATCCAACCCGTGACCCTATAAAAATAGTGCACGCCAGCAATCCAAGCATGACGCCGCTAAAAATAGCTATCCGCGTTGCGACAACAGCCACAATCTGACCAAGAGGCGGGTAGTCAATTGGAGTCTTCGGTGCCATCTTTAATGTCAGATTGTTGAGTGGTAGACGGCTTGGGTTGGTCGTCGTGAAAATTAACGAGTTTGACTAGATGCCAGGTCCCCGCCGAGACACCAAATAAGACCCCGACAAACATGAATAACGCGACAGTATTCAGTAACTGGTCGATCCAAAAGCCGAGTCCGGCTGGAATGGCCATCATGAACGATATCGTCAGGACGCTTGATACCAGCGACATTGCTTTGGCACTGGGGCTACGGGTATCCAATTTAACCCCTAAATGAGCTAACTGGTGTCTTCGGCCGGTAGTCTAATCAAGGCAACTGAAAAACAGCAAGATCCGCGGGAAAAGATTGGGAAAATTTTCACAAAGTTTTCGCAATGTTGAAAATTCTAACGAAGCCCCGAAGAACCGCCTTCCGCCAGTTCTCTTCACCAGAAAAACGGCCAACTTGCCACCACAAAAAACTATTCATCACGCAAGCCATTGTCATCAAACAACTTACGTTACAGTCGACTTAACAAGTTATAGTCCATTTGTTTGCGTTTTGACGGTTGGAAGATTAAAATTGAGGCGGCGGATAATTTGGAGGTCAGGGATTTTTGACACAACGGCGGTCATTTCCTCGCCACCTACCTTTCGGGATAAAAGTCTTGTCAAACGAGAAAACCTGCTTCGCCGTCTGGTTTTCATTCGCCGCACGTCCGGCTGGAACGAGTCCATCCACAAAATCAGCTCTCAAGATTCGTCAGGATTTCGAATCCTTGAGATAAAAAGTATGTTCTTCGGGACATGCCCAACCAACTGCTCGTCAGTTTGGGAGGTTTACCTTGGTTACGGCAGCTTCGCTCAAAGCACACACTTCCAAAGATTTGGCTCAAATGGCCAAAAAAAACGGAGTCCCCGGTTGGCACTCCATGCGGAAAGAACAACTCGTCAAAGCTCTACTTAAACTCGCACGGCGAAAAGAGCGCGAAAAGAACTCCAAGAAACCCACCCGAACGCTATCGAAATCGAAAGCAAAATCGAAACCGAGCGATTCGGTCGTCGCTCGCCGAATTCGACAAGATCGTGAAAAGAAAGAGAATCAAAAAAATCTCAGTTACGTCACTTCGGCGATGCAAAACAACACACCTCCCGAAAATGATCGACTTGTCATGATCGTGAGAGATCCATTTTGGGTTCAGGCCTATTGGGAAATCACAAAAATTTCGGTTCAACGAGCTAAAATTGCACTCACCAATTTTTGGCACACTGCAAAACCGGTATTAAGACTGCTGGAGATTACCAGCGACGGAAACACGAATTCGGTCGAGCAGGTAGTTCAAGAAGTTGAAATCCATAGCGGAGTATCCAACTGGTACCTACAACTTCCAGCCCAAGGAAAGGTCTACCGGATGGCCATCGGCTATTCGGTTCCCGGCTACAAATTTCATCTAATTTGCAAAAGCAATCAAATCAACTCCCCCTCAGCAACAGCCGACTTGGACGATCACTGGACCGACATCACCAATGAAGCTGAAAAGTTTTATACGCTAAGTGGTGGACATGACCCGACAGCCGTTTCAGGAGAACTCCAGGCCGTTTTCGAAGAAAAATCTCGTCAACCGATGCATGCCCCTGCCTTCGAAAGATATGGATCCGGACAGGGCTGCCATCAACGAGCTCTCAGTTTTCAAGTCGATGCGCATATGGTCGTCTACGGAGAAACTGACCCCAACGCCAGCGTCACCGTTGGAGGAGAGCCCGTGCGACTGCAAAGTGACGGTTCATTCGTACTTAAAATGGACCTTCCTGACCGACGCCAAGTCCTCCCTGTTGTCGCCTCCAGTCGTGACGGAACACAGCAACGAACTACGGTTCTGGCTGTCGAACGCAACACGAAAGTGATGGAGCCAGTAGTTAACGATTTGGATTAACCGACTGCAGAGGCGCGGTCATTCAAACCACTGCGTAGTAACCGCAGTGGTTTTTTTTGGCCTTAGCTAAGTTAACCAAAATGTTAAAAACAGACCGCTTCCTGGATCTGCAAATTGCGATCAACTGCGGCCAATCGCCGATCCCCGGCTTACACTTATCACGAACTTAGCCTGCAAACAGCCTGAAACTCATTTTGGGTGCCGGAACTAAAAAGTGTTCGCATTGAACCATTTTTGCAGAGCAGACGAGGGAAATCTGCCAGAAGTGCTGGCAACACAATTTCAATTTTAAGTAAATCCAGTAACTTTGAATGAGCTCGAAATCGCTGGGTCGAATCCTTGAATGACACATGCAAGATGAATCCAGAATCCCGCCCGGCCAGCAATTGGTTAGGCCAGGCCGTTGGCCCATTGTTGGAGAAAAAGAGCCCGCAGATCACCGCGGCCCTTGGACGCTGGAGGTAGGCCTCGATTCAGACATTCGCAGTTTTTCAATGGAAGACTTGCAGCAATTACCCCAAACTGAAATGGAGCTTGACATCCATTGTGTGACTCGTTGGTCGAAACTAGATGCGAACTTCGCGGGAGTCCTGCTTCAGGATTTGCTCAAGGCAAGCTTTCCAGATTCCAATCGAAGATTTGTTTCGTTCGTAAGTCACTCGAACCAAAACCACTCCAGTTCGATAGAGTTGCCAACTGCCATTCAACTGAAAACTCTGATTGCCCTTCAATACGAAGGACAACCGCTAGAAGTGCGGCATGGAGGGCCCGTAAGAAACATCGTTCCCAAAAGATATTTTTACAAAAGTGTGAAATGGTTGCGGCGAATTGACCTGCTGGAAGTAGATCGACTTGGATATTGGGAATCGGAGACTGGGTATCACAACTTGGCAGACCCATGGAAACAGCAGCGATACATGGTGCCCAACGTAGATCGCCGAACCGCATTGCAATTAATTGGCTCCAAAGATTTTTCTGGCCGCGACTTAAGAAGCATTGACGCCAGCGACCGAGACTTAAGCGGGTTAAAAGCGGAGTCTTCGGCGCTCAGAGACGCCAACTTTGGCCTGGCCAAACTTCAGCGAGCTAACTTTCGAAATGCGATTCTTTCCAATGCCCACTTCCAAAATGCTGACTTACGAAACGCGGATCTCACCGCAGCCGATATCGAGGGGGCTGATTTTTCAGGGGCTGATCTCCGCGGGGCCAACTTGACTGGTTGCTCACTCGTCGGAACCTCTTTTTTTTCAATCACCGAAGGCTCAAAACTTGAGTGCATCATTGACGCCAACACAGTCATCCCAGACGAAATCTTAACCCCACTTACCGAATCCCAATTGGCGTTTATAAAACACAAGATAGCAGAAGCCCGAGCGAGCCTCTGAATGGGTGAAAGATTCCGCTCTTATCGCGAATTCTCCGAGACTGCCATCATGCGAACACCTCAAGAATCGTTCATGACCGACTTGTCTTTAAGGAACGGAAGCGATTCAATGGCAATAGATCCTTTTTCGCCCTTGCCGGAGAGAGCTCAAAATGTTGACCAATGCCAAAGACCGCCGACTCAGACTTCTAAGTCCCAAAAGAAATACGACGAAGGCAACAACTTCGAAAGAACTCACCGAAGAACAACTGGAACACTTTGGAATTGATGCCCAAAGTGAATATGGCCAAATTCTGGCTACGGTGGTTCAGCGAATGTACGACAGCCAGGGTGACATCGAGGATTTATGGCGTCTGACGCTTGATTCGATGAATGGATTGGACCAGACAGACAAAATCAAACGATTCAATGCCAAGAAATTTCTTTCGTTTCAACTCGCCAAAATACTCGACTCCCTCCAGCACCCGTTTCGTAAGTCCTACCAGTCGCTAGGTTATCAAGGTGAGACCTCGGCCGCCAAAGGTCCCTACCCGGTATTTGATAACGTCACCGCTTTGTTTTCAGCTACGCCCGTCATCACTCGTACAGCGACTTATATCTTTGCCTGTGCAGAGTGGATTGCCGATGCTTTTCGCGGTGAAGAGCTCATGCTGGAAATCTATTCTCGTTTGCTCAACCCAACCAGTGTCTGCTTGGCAAATCATATCGTCGATCTGGAAGCTGGCCCGTACGCATCGGAATATATGGCGTGGAATTTTAATTCTGGGATGGCTGCAATCGATTCCGCATTGGCCCATTTACTCGGGCGGGATGACATCCTGATCACCAGTCGAAATATTTACGGGGGAGCCTATCAACTCATCCATGATTGGTACGCCAAGCCAGGGAATCTTGAAATCGCCGTCGAAACGTTTGATGGGTATACGGCACAAGAGTTTGCTCCGTTTTTACAGCAAGTCAAAGACAAGTATCAACAGCGGCTTGAGCAAGGTCGAAAGATTTATGTTTACCTTGAATCGCCTAGCAACCCGCAGGGTTATGTTTTGGATGTTGCCGGGATCTCAAAAGTTTCTCACGATCACAATTTAAAAGTGATCCTCGATTCCACGGTTGCAACTCCGTTTCTGTATCGGCCATTCAATCGGGAAGATGTCCGCGAACGACCCGATTTTGTAATTCACAGTTACACCAAAGACTTAAGTGGATGCGGCGCCGTGATTGCAGGCTGCGTAATTGGGCGTAATGAAGAGATGTTTATCCCAAAGGGGCAGTCTGTTGGAGACATTTCATGGGACCAGACGATGTTCTGGAATGTCTATTACGTGAAAGGAGCATTTCTAAATGCCGATGCGGCATTCGAAGTGATGCAGGGGATGAAGACTTTGACGGTGAGAATGCTAAGAAAATGCATCAATACCCAAATTTTGGCGGACTTCCTCAATTCGCACCCGGACATCGACGTACAGTGCAATGCCATCGAAACCAACTTCAATTCCAATTTGCGAGAACAAAACCTCTACCTTGGGCTTTCTGCGCCGCTGTTTACTTTTGACATGGGAAAAATTGACCAGACTGCATTTCAAAAGTTCTTTGACGCCTTATCTCCAACGTTTGGACACATGATTAGTTTGGGACAATCGAACACTATTGTCAGTTGTCCGGCGTTGACAACTCATTCCGAATTGGACGAGAAGGCCCTGGCGGAAGCTGGAATGACTCCGACAACGGTCCGTTGTGCTGTGGGGGACGAAGACCCCATCGATTTGATCCGCCACTTCGTATTCGCAGCCCGAGGGACCATCGATCTGGTGCATCCCGGCTATTCTGATGGATTCCCGAAAGCATCCGAAGTCCGAGACTTGATTCGAGACCGATATACGCAAGTTCACGCCGACCACGTGAATCATCAGTTGGCTCGGTTTGGTCAAGAAGAGATCTTTTAAATCCAAACCCGAATTGTCAGTTAATACGTCGGGTTAAGATGAATCGTGGCCGAGCACCTTTCGGCAAAAGAGGCGTACCGGTTGGATGTGCCGATCCAGCTCACCCTTTCGGCAAAAGGCGATTGCTGCAGTAAGTCCCGCTTGCCGAGCGGGAAACGACTCTTCACTCCCAATTCCACTCTAACAAGCCCCCTTCATCGACCACATTGTGGCAGCGAGATAGAGTCCACCAGAGACCAAAAATCGTTCAAAAAATGTGGCAGTCCCAAGTCTACATAATGAACATCTGGTGGTAAGTTGATTTAATTTAGAACTCGTGCTGAACCTAAACCCAAATCACCCCAAAATTACAAGTTCCTTATTTCATACCGCCAAAATCGTAGGCATGGCTACTCGTCAAATCGCAGTTTGGTTCGACAAAAAACACCACATATCACGAAAATATCGGATGATTTTACGAATTTTAGAGGGTCGACCTCTATTTTTGGGTACAATTTGGGGATTGCGGACTTTCGGAGTGGAATATGAGCCGATATACTGCAAAAGATTCGATTCATTTTGAATGGTGAATTTCATTGAGATGAAAAATTAATCGGATCAACTATTTTTTACTTTCTCCACTTGTTGTTTGCGGATAAACTTTCACTATTGGTTGTTTTTATTCGTTTGATTCGTGATTAGGGTCCACCAAATTCAATATCCATCTGGTGCCGCTTTAATCGAAACCTTTTTTAGAAAGAGTGTTTTTATGAGAAATCACACTTCACGTCGCGGTTTTACGCTAGTTGAATTACTAGTCGTAATCGCAATTATCGGCATCCTGATTGGTATGCTACTCCCTGCCGTTCAGCAGGTTCGAGAAGCTGCTCGTCGTGCCACATGTCAAAACAACATGCGACAAATCGCATTGGCGGCACACAACTACGAAAGTGCCCACGGTAAACTTCCTCCCGGACTTTTGGGCGGAATGAGCACCGGCGGTGTTGTATGGGACGACCGAATCAAAGGTCCTCGCAATGCATCTGGAGATTTTATTGGTAGTCCTAGTTGGATGGGTACCCTGGTATTCTGCTTGCCATTCATGGAAGCTAACAACTTGGATGAGTTCGTACTTCCGCAACGAGTTCCAAAGCTGTTGGACTTAGGATTTGGCGGATCAGCCAGCGGTTGGTTGGGTTGCCCATGGTGGGATTGGGGCGATGCAGGTCAGACTGGAACCGGCCCAACTGGTCAAGGTGACTCGACTTACTTCGCAGCTTTCTTTGATGTTCCTGCTTTGCGTTGTCCTTCGCAAATTATCGAAAATAATTTCGTAATGTTGTTCAACAACTGGGCTTATGACGGAAACGTTGGCTGGATCTCGCCTGATTCTGTTTCGGGTGTATGGACCGGCAACATTGGCTGGGGTCGATCAAGTTACGTTGCATGTGCAGGTTGCTTGGGTCACACCATCGCTGGTGTTGACACTCACCCAACCCGCCGTGGCTCTTTCGGTGGTATCTTTTTCAGCCGACGAGAACACACTTTCGGTAACATCACTGACGGTTCTTCGAACACCATCATGTTCGGTGAATCTTCGAAAGCTCTTTACTCAGGTCAGTTCCAAGCGACATTCGAGCACGTTTGGATCGGTTCTAGCGGTGGATTTACCTACTGGGGTTTCAACCACGATCGCAAGTGGCAAGAGCAGTACGCTGCTACATCTAACCGAGCGATCGTTTCGTTCGCTACCTCTCACCCAGCAGTCGGAAACTTCGCTTTTGGCGACGGTTCTGTCCGAACATTGCGTGAAGGTCTCGGTTCGAAGTCAAATGACACAGCTAACGTTGAACGACAGTTCATGTGGGCTCTGTCAGGTATGAATGATGGTGTAACTATCAACGCTGACGATCTGTAAACCGACCGAATCGGTTTTGGAAAATTTGGAAGCAGTGATCTTTAGATCGCTGCTTCTTTTTTTTGCATGTTGGATTTAAGTGAAAATTAACAACCGAACCAACGCTCGACGGATCGCGTAGTGAATAACAATGAACTGATACCCTTAAATCATTACGGGCTTCTGGATTCCGTTAGCTGATTCAGATATAACTGGTAGATCATTTTTGCGTAAAGGAACAATCAATGAAGAAGACTTTTGTAGCACTATTCGCTGGGCTGGCACTCTGTTGCTGCAGCTTTAACGTAGGCTGTACCGGATCAACGGAATCAGTCGTTTCCCCTGAAGTTTCGCCCCCGAAAGAGCAAGGTGCTGAAGAAAAAAGCACTGGTTCGGTAACTCTTGATGAAGATGACGATCCTCAGTAGTTTCGAACGAAACATAATTTCAAAACGCGGTCAATTTTGACCGCGTTTTTTTGTGATTTGAGACCACGGGGGACAGGTTGTCTGTCGAAATTCAAAATCACGTAGAACGGCTCTCCGAGGCTTTGTGTTCGTTTCGGCCCCTCAATCCACGGGTTGGCTCCCGTGGCCACAAACTGTCGTGCCTGGTGGACCAACCAAGCACGATCCGCGGGTTGGCACCCGCTCTTCAG
>JBCCSJ010000076.1:0-19226 GCA_039200505.1 Planctomycetota bacterium
GCAGTACCCCAAACAGCCTGAAATCGGGAACTTATTTCAGGACAATTCCTAAGCGTGTGTTACAGGAAGTAATTTTGAAAAGAATCCATTTGAACAGCCTTTTCCAACTGTGATCGAGTTTGATATTTCTTAGATGGATGAGCAGGCGAGTCCATTCATTCCACTGGACAAGAATCGGATGAAAAGTTGGTTTTTTCTCCAAGAGAAAAATCAAATCCGCGAATATCAAACTCTAGTTTTCAATTTTCCCAATTGAGTCACTCAACCCAGGTAATTTCGATGGATGCAGCAGATTCGGCAACAGACGGAGTCACGTTCTCGCCCGTAAAATTCTCTCACCAATCGAGCCACTGGAATTCGGTCATTCGATACGGTGGCTACGTTTTGGCAGGTGCCACTTTGGTCGCCATTTCAGTCGCTTTTCCGCCGGTGTTGATGGTCTGCATCGCACTTGCTCACCTTTTAATTGGTGGAGTGTTGATCGGCGCTGCATTTTTTGGCAAGCATTGGGTCAGGGGATTCGCCATGGGTGCCGTCGTACCCAACTTAATTGCCAGCTTGGCAATGGTCCCATTTGCACTACACGGTGACCCGATCTTTTTCGGGATCATGGTTGTTGGCTTTTTAAGCACTATCCTGATCGGGTCAACTTCAGCGGTGACTCAAAAATATTTAGTGAGTCGCGGTGGAAAGGTCGCCGTGCCCCGCTGGATTCAAAAATTTGTCGATACTGGTGAGTAATAGGGTTGGTCAGGATCCCTCACACAGATTCTTTGAGCATCTGGTTTGGGATCACGCGTGCAGCTTATTTGTCGGGCGCTACCGACTAGCGAGCTTGAGATTCGACATGCAGTGCGACCGCCTGCGATAATTACTTGCCACTAAATCCGAGTGTCAGTTGGTTATCATCCTGTTCGCAGTTGGAATTCAATTCTTTGTATAAAAGACTTGGTTGGATATCAGAGTTGTTTTGATATTTTTCGCTGCTGTATTCTTCAATGTCGCCGCAAATTTGGTGATAAAAGATTTGGCAAATGGATACGCCTGGGTAAATTTTGACCGGTTGCACAGCGAACATTTCCAGAGTCCAGAAACCAGAAAAGCCGACGTCACCAAAGCCGGCTGTGACATGAACAAACAGGCCCAGTCTTCCAATCGACGATCGGCCTTCGATCATGGGAACCAAGTTGTGTGTTTCGGTACGCTCCACAGTTCGAGCGAGGTATAGGCGATTCGGCTCGAGTACCATGCCTGACTTTGGGATTACCATTCTGCGAAAACGATTGCTCTTCGCCATGTCCAAAACGACCTCTTCGTAGGTCAAAACTTCTTCGTGCAGAGTCAGGTTGTAGCTATTTGGATTGACGTTTTTAGGGTCAAACGGATCAATGTGAATGTTTTTGCCCAAGTTGGCATGGATTTCTTCGCCTGAAAGAATCATAAAATTGCTCGGGCTGTTGGAGGGAGCGTTTTGGATTAGCGACTCTTAACAATGTGGATTGTGTTTTGCTGTCGGTGGGCTGTCAAGTCTTGAAATATCGGTCGAAACCAACGCGGTCAATTTTTGTCGAACTGGCAACTGCAAGTTAAGGCGAAGCAAGTTGACCGGTCAGCCTAGGGTGAATTATCTTGGAATTCGTTAAACTTTTCCGTGATCGTTGCGGGGGCACATTTTCCTAACGGCAACCCCATTCGAGCTTGAAAAAGTTCATCCTTTTAAACCTCTGTAGTGTTTCTTATTCCAAGTCTCACCCTTTAAAACCATGAATCAATATTTTGACCAAGCCAGTAACAACCCCTACGCACGTATTACCGCCCAACTGGCAGCCGAAGACGCTCGAGCAGCGTTTATTCGGAAGACTTATTTGCATTTACTGGCCGCCATTTTAGCGTGTGCGACAATTTGTGCTTTGATTCTGGCACTTTTCGACCGGCAATTAGAACCCATCGTCCGATGGATCGTTTCTGCTCCTTGGCACTGGTTGTTGGTGTTGGGTGGATTCATGGTGGTTAGCTACATTGCAGAACGTTGGGCGACCAGCGAGACTTCCGAGCAAAAACAGTACATGGGGCTGGGACTTTACGTTGTTGCCGAAGCCTTGCTTTTTATACCGCTGCTATGGATCGCAGAGCACTTCGCCAAAGCGGATGTAATTCAAACAGCGGGTGTGATCACCGCGATCATCTTTGGCACATTGACGTTAGTCGTTTTTATTACCAAAACCGATTTCTCTTTTTTGAGATGGGCACTCGTATTTGGTTCGGTTGCTGCGATGGGAGCAATCGTTGCCGGTTGTATCTTTGGTTTTAGCTTAGGACTCTGGTTCTCAGTGGCGATGGTCGGGCTAGCTTCGATCAGCATTCTTTACAACACATCGAACATCATGCACCGCTATCGAACGGATCAACATGTGGCGGCATCGCTATTCCTGTTTGCATCAGTCGCCTTGTTGTTCTGGTATGTTTTGCAAATTCTCATGTCGATGGACGACTAGTTTCACGTTTAAGGAGTGCACGAGGAATCCTATGTTTAACCAGGCTGATTTGTCGTTACCCGAAAGCTTCAAAAACGTTGTCAGGCTTTTCCCGCTTCCCAACGTCGTGTTGTTTCCTGGTGTAGTTCAGGCTCTCCACATCTTTGAGCCTAGATATCGTACCCTGATGGAAGATTCGTTGGCCGAAGATCAGCTAATCACGATGGCCTATGTCAAACCTGCGTGGGAGCAATCGAGCAACGCTGATCCCGAAATCGCTGACACTGTCTGCATCGGAAAGATTTTGTCTCACTCCCAACTTCCTGATGGTCGTTACAACCTATTTCTAGTCGGCACCAAACGGGCCCAGATCACTCAAGAGTTAGACGTTGAAACGCCCTATCGGATGGCCCAGGTTCAGTTGGTCAAAGATCGAAACGTGGGCGGGGCCGATCAAATGGCTCTACGACAACAACTTGTCATGGAATTCCGAAAGCTTGCCGCATTACATGATGAATGGAACCATGATGCACTGGATCAATTTCTGTCAGATGATTTGCCTTTGGGTCAGTTAATTGACATGATCGGTTACGCGTCAGGAGCGGAACCCGCTGAACAACAATTGTTGTTAGAGAATGAAGAGGTCGGTCGCCGAGGCTACCTTGTACTTGAAATTTTACGACGTAAAATCCGGGAAAAGAAGTCGTTTATGAAACGGCCTGACTTTCCACCCGACTTTAGTCTGAACTAGACCTCAGCTTCAAACGGATCCAACATGCAAATCTCGATTGAATATTGCTCGATGTGAAATTACCTTCCTCAGGCCACCAGTTTGGCGGCTGACTTGGAATCGCAATTCGGAGTGACACCCGAACTCATTTCATCCAAAGGGGGATGTTTTGAGGTTGTCGCCAACGGCACCCTTGTGTTTTCAAAACTGGCCAAAGATCGATTCCCTGAAACTCAAGAAGTAATTTCGGGCATTACCGTTTTAGCGACAAAGCATTAATCGCAATTCCAGTTCGCCTCTACTCGCGTGAACGCAAAACAAAGACGTCAATCTGCGATCATTGACCAAGTTTTCAAATCTCCCGTTTTTGAAACAGAACGTTTGATTGTCGGAAATTGGGATCCAGACCTCGATTCGCTCGCATGGAGTATCTACGGGGATCCCCGTGTTGTTCGCTACCTAAAAGGGACTCCTGAACCTACTGTCGAATCGACACGTGAGATGATTAAACAATTGATTCGTCGAAATCAACTTTGGCCAAGCCATTTTGGAAGTTGGCCGACGTTTTTAAAAACCACTCGCGAGCTAATTGGGGCCAACTTGATGAAGTTTTTACCCGATGCTCATGGGCAATTCACGCCGGATGTCGAAATCGGCTGGCATCTGGGTCGGGATTTTTGGGGACGCGGGTATGCAACCGAAGGTGCCCATGCCATGGTGCGAATTGCATTCGAACAAATCGGTTTGAAGACTTTATGGGCGGTCACCAAAACCGAAAATCTTGCATCACACCGCGTAGCAAAGCGGATTGGTATGTCGCATCGTGGTCAAACGGGTCGGTACTACAACCAGCAACTCGAGCTATTTCGCCTACGCGTTTCTGAATCGCGTTACAGCGGACATCTTTAAAAAATACCTTGCGATGCGAATGAGTCATTTCGAATTGACAAGATTTGGCTAAGATTTCTGGATAGGAAATACGGAACACAGTTGCAAACACCAGAGCAGACGAGGTAGTCATGAGTGACGAAAAACCGTGGTCTCAACCCATGTCCGAAGAGCGATTTGAGTTAATGAGATCTATTTTGGATGCACCCAGCCCGATCGGCCTCGAAGCCTCGATGACTCGCGGCATCCTGGAACCCTACATGAAGTCGTTCATGCCAAAAAATTGGACGATCCACTCGTTTAAAGGAAACGCAGGGATTGTGCTCGACACCGCGCCTGACGCTAAAGAAGCCTTCACCGTGATGGTGATCGGCCATGCGGATAAAATCAGAATGCAAGTTCGCAGTATCGGCGACGATGGGAAAATATGGGTCAATTGTGACTCGATGCTTCCCACCACTTTGATCGGACACAAGGTCAAACTTTTCAGCGAAGATCCGGAACATCCGGGCAAATGGCGAGTGCTTCGCGGAGGAACGATTGAAGCAATCGGAGCCATTCATTTTGCCGACCCAAAACTACGCAGCGGTGATGACGGTATCAAACAAAAAATGCTTTATCTGGAACTTCACATTCATGGCGAAGATAAAAAAGCACAGATTGAAGCTTTGGGGATTCGTCCTGGCGACCCTATTCTTTATGACCGACCGATTGAAAAAGGATTTTCACCGAATACGTTTTCCGGTGCTTACCTCGACAATGGATTGGGATGTTTCGTAACGGCCGAAATTGGTCGTCTGCTGGCTGAAAGCGACGTCAAGAATATTCGTTACCTCGGAGCGATGGCGACCCACGAAGAAATCGGTCGTTTCGGCAGTCGTGTCTTGGCCAAAGAGTTTGACGCCGATGTCACGATTGCGGTGGATGTGGCGCACGACTTTGTGGCTGCACCGGGAATCGGCGACCGTCGTTACGAACCGGTCGCCATGGGAGAAGGTTACACTTTGACGCACGGCGCGATTACCAGTGCAGCATTGAATTCAATGATTACCAAGGTTTCGCTAGAAAAAGGAATCCCGGTGCAACACGAACTCGCCGGCAGAGATACTGGAACGGACGCAATGGCGTCTTTTTTCGCTTCGATTGATTCGGCCACTACTTCAATCGGATTTCCGATTCGTAACATGCACACGATTTCTGAGTCAGGTCATACTGGCGACGTAGAAGCAGCGATCCATGGAATTTTTGAGACAATAAAACATATGGATCGACTCAATGATGGGGCGGGGATCACCGCGGATGATTTGCGGGAGTCTCATCCAAGGCTTGACTTGGCAGACAGCTTGACGCACCGGCCTGCTGCTGAAAAAGAGAAGGAGTAGCCGCTTTGAAAGCTCTCGTTAAAGCCAAGTCGGAGCCAGGTATTTGGATGCAGGATGTTCCAAACCCTGAGATTCAGCCGGACGAAGTCTTGATTAAGATTCATCGAACTTCCATTTGCGGCACCGACCTGCATATCTATAAATGGGACCAATGGTCTCAAGCCAATGTCCCGGTACCGATGGTTACCGGTCATGAGTATGGAGGCGAAGTTGTCGAAGTTGGTTCGACAGTTCGCCGTGTCAAAGTGGGGCAACGGGTTTCAGGGGAAGGCCATGTGGTTGGAAATCGAAGTCGCAATGCGCGGTCCGGCCGGTTTCATCTTGATCCGGATACAAAAGGAATTGGAGTCAATTTACCAGGAGCATTTGCCGAATATCTTCGCTTGCCTGAGTTCAATGTGATTCCGTTGCCCGATTCGATTCCGCTCGATATTGCAGCGATTCTGGATCCTTTGGGAAATGCCGTTCACACCGCACTCAGTTTTGATTTGGTCGGAGAAGACGTGCTCATTACTGGTGCCGGACCGATCGGAATTATGTCGGCCGCTGTTGCGATGAAAGCTGGAGCAAGGCGGATCGTTATCACTGACATCAACCAGTGGAGGCTGGAATTTGCCCAGTCGATCGTGCCTCAGGTCCACACCGTCAATGTTGCCAGCGAAAATTTACAGGACAAAATGAACCAAATCGGGATGAAAGAAGGTTTCGACGTCGGTTTTGAGATGAGTGGATCATCGGACGCATTCGAACAGATGATTGACAAAATGATCATGGGGGGGAACATCGCCATGTTAGGGTTGCCTCCTAAACCATTTGAGGCAGATTTTGGAAAGGTGGTCCTCAAGGCATTAACACTTCGAGGAATTTACGGCCGCCAGATGTACGACACTTGGTACAAAATGTTGGCGATGCTGGACAGCGGGCTCGACATATCAGGGATCATTACCCATCGTTTCGCTGCCAAAGATTACCAGCAAGCCTTTGACTTAATGCTTTCGGGCAAAGCTGGTAAGGTCATTCTCGATTGGACAGACGGAAATCTTTAAAAGCCAGCGACCACCCACAATTGGTTGGCAGATTCATGGGGCTGATCTTAGCTGCACTTTAGCCCGTACTGATATGGCACAACTTGGCCTAATCATGCGAAACGTCCGAATCTGCTCTCGTCTTTTGGACGATCCGATCAATCGTGATTATTGATCAGCTTCTGCGATTACCTCGTCGAGGATCTGTGCGAATTGTTGAGGAGTAAAATCCATCTTTCCGGATGCCTCGGCACATAAGCTTTTCTCCATTTCGGCCATCTCACCATCGACGGCCATCAGCCGGATCATCTCTTTCATCAATATAACGCGGTCTTCGTAGCTTTCAGGCACTTTGACTTCGAAAGTACCTTCTGAGATGCCTGCCAGGGCTGTTTCAAACTCATCGTTAGGAATGTTCCACGCATTGGCTCGGATGGCCAAAAATTCGAGTTCCGATTCCGTGAACTTTCGATCGATGGCAGCCAGATTAACTAGGCTGTGAAACACTTCAATTTGGTCCATGGTCACTTCCCAACGGTAAACAGCGATACGTGTTAAATGAAAGGTATTAAACCTTTCTGATGAAGTCTGCAGCATAACTTCTTACTTCATGACCGTTAAGTACATGGACCATACGAAGTTGCTGAACGGTCGAATCGCTGAAGCGTGACAAGGGCAGGTGGACGAACTTTTTGCCGAATTTTTTGGCAATTTGATTCCAGGCCTGTCCCGGAGGGGCTGAACTGACAAGAGCGATGTGGGGGCATTGACTATGAAGGCAGGCGGCTCCAAGAATCTGTTCTTCTAGTGTGGTGGCAAATTCCAGCCGTTTATCGCTCCAGATATCCGAGATGGCGACGGGAGGAAAGAGAAACATCGCACCGCCGTAAGTTGCCAGGCAAATGCCAGGACCGACGGGTTGATCTGAAAAATCGGTCGCAAAAAATGCGAGTGTCGATTCGTTTTTGTGTTCCGCGAACCAAGTCGTCCGCCAAGGGTATTCACGCGGTTCTGCAGGAGAGTCAAATAGAATTACCGCACAGTCCAGTTTGCCTTGGTTGGGAGGGAGCACTTTGACATGAATTTCGCCGTCGTACCAATGGCGGACGGTTTCGCGAATATCAATGCCATCTTTGATACTGGTCGTAAATTTTTCGGTTTGAACAAGGTCAGCCCCCATCGTTTCCAACGCTCGATCAAAAACAGTGGAACGAAAGTTTTCAATGATTTCGTCCTCCGGTGGCCAGCTACATTGTTTGTAAGGATTCCATTTTTGCTGCCAGTCCTTGACTTGCCGGTCGTCGGGTCGCGGAGTTAATTCAATGTTCCGATAAATTCGTGGAGTTCCTGGTAAACGGTTCACCATCGAATAAATCTGGCCATCGGGAAACGCGGCACGATCGATGGACATTCGGATGGAGTCGGATTCGAATTCAGGAAGGTAAGGGTACTGTTTCGATTTTTCGAGAACGTGCAATGCGTAGCCATCGCCGGCGACCTGTTTGGATGCGGTGATGATGTCGATCAGTTGGGGCGTCAGGCAGCTTTCAATCAGAGTTAAATTGCGAGTATATTTAAGAATTTGCGACAGCAATTTTGGCGTTATTTTGCGAGCCCGATTCCCAAATTCGGCCACGTATTCATCTCTGGCACAGATCAATAGTTCTTTGATTCCGTCGATCGACAAATTGTCATCGTTTTCAAGTTCCTGTCTGGCCCGTTCATAAAGTCCGGTGATGAACGGAAGTTCGCCGAGAAGAAAATAGAGCGTATCGTTGTCGACCTGATGGTGGACGGGATCGTGGACAGATTCGTGTTCGGGACAAACCAAGTTGGAATCCTGAAAGGCTTGCCGTATCCAAGGCCAGTCCAAAATATTGGTCACGAACAATATCTTTTTATAATCAACACTCAACTCTCGCAGACGCCATGCCATGTAGTTGATGCGGTCTTTCCACTGGTCATTGTGAGTGGGAGGACTCATGTGAGGCACCAAGGCGGCGGCAAACTTTTGGACCGCAATTTTCTTCAATGCATAGGCGTCGGGAAGAATTTGTGCGTTTGGCTGGTAGTTTTGGGTCTCCAAATCGATGAATTTGCACGGAATGTGCTCTCCCATCGCCGTTCTGATGGCTGCGATCACTGGCTGGCAGGGATCAATAGGAACGTAGCTGGCGGCTTTTGCATCCGATTCATTATCGCTATCCCTTTCCTCCGATTCCGGGACCCACGGCGAACGATAGGCCGAGTCTTCGCGTTGAATTACGATTGATGGAACGGGCAGTTGCAAACATGCCGCTTGAACTTCTTGCTGAAACGAATATGGAATCGGGACGGCGACACAATCGAACTGATGTTGGATCATGATTTTGCGAACTTCCCACGCAAAATCTCCCCGGCCGTGAATGACAGGCATTGCGGTGACGTGAGGACCAATTTCAAGGATCTCATGAATCATAGTGCGGTCAGTTGACTGGAAATGGCATGGATGAACGAAGCGTGCGTTAACGGCACGATATCATGATTTGTAACTAATTGTTATGACCACAAAAACAGATCCTCGAAGTTCGCCTGGATCGCCAGTTTTTTTAATCACGGGTAAGAATGGAATGGATCGTCCGCAGAACAAAACGATTGGAACCTAGAAATCAACATCTTCGTCTTCATCAAATTCGTCCGATTCAGGATGAATCGGATCATCGGGCGAAAAGAAGAAATCACCGAATCCCATAGGGATTGCTTGACCGCCAAGCGTTTGCATTTTTTGGCTGGATAATTTTTCCAAATCCAATGCCTCCTCTCCAAGACACTGCAGCAGTGCTTCTCGCCAGGCGGCATCGTTGGCGAGCGGATGATCCGTCTCTTGGGCGATTCTTTTCATCGCGTACCGAAGAAGATTGATTCCATCGCGTGTGGAAAAATCTAATTTCAGGGCATGCGACTTTTGAAGAAAATCAACTGTCATCGACAGCATATCATCGTCGCAAAAAGGCAAATGATACTCGAGAATATTTTTTTCGTCGTCTCGAGAAGGAAATTGTAACGTGAGTGTTGGCTGCAACCTGCTAAGGATGTAGTCGGGTATCTCAAAGGTACTTTCGTCCTGATTCATGGTCACTACGCACCGGAAGTTCGGGTCCGCTTTAATCGTGATCCCAGCCACTACTGATTCGACGTAGCGGCGGTGATCTAGCAACGGTGCAAGCGATGCCCATGATTTTTCATTCATCCGGTTCCCTTCATCCAGAACGCAGACTCCTCCGGAAATCATCGCAGTTACCAATGCCGATGCGTGGTAGGCAATTTTTCCGTTTTCTGCCAGAACGGGAGTGACCAACAAATCCTCTGGACGAGTATCGGCCGTGCACTGGTAGATGAACAGATTCTGATTCCGAATCTGTGTTGCAGCTATCGCCAAAGCAGTTTTCCCGATCCCTGGTGGACCGACCAATCGCGGCGTCAGAGGAAGATCTGCGTCGTTGATGGTCAACCAACACGCCAACACCTGTTTTAATACTTCTTGTTGACCAATCCATTCTCCGGAAAATTCGTGGGGTTCAGAAAGATGAAGATTGACGTTCTGGATTTGATGTTGCATACCGATAGCGCAAATTAGGGTGAGACTCGCGTCCGAGCCGATGTTACCAAATGCCAGATGCGTTGGTCTTTGATGATTCCACTTTGTTGTCTTTAGATCTGAAAGCCATTCAAAGCGAAAGAGTATTTCGATCCGGTTCCTCTGGCGGGATGATTATTTCACTTAATCGGTTCGCCGGAAAGCGCTTTTAAGAATTCGACGATAAATCCGACTTCTTGATCGGTGAGATTAAGAGGTTTCATGTCCTCGTCGAGCCCAGGATCCCGCGGAGCCCCCCCTTTATTGTAAAATTCTACGACTTCGCGAAGCGTTTTGACACTTCCATCGTGCATGTAGGGAGCTGTAAATTCGATATCTCGCAACGTTGGGGTCTTGAACTGAAACCGGTGTTCTTCGTTTTTGGTGACCTTCATCCGACCGAGATCACGATTCAATTGCCCAAATCCAACGCCGGTGTTATGAAATTCTTCGTCCGCAAGGTTAGGCCCATTGTGACATTTCCAGCACCCACCCCTGCTTTCAAACAACCAAAGGCCTTGCCGGGCTTCTTTGGATAGCGCTTCGTAGTCTCGATTGCGAAACTTGTCGACTGCCGAGTTGCTACTTGTGAGTGTTCGTTCGAACGTCGCAATGGCTTTGGCGATGTTTTCGACGGTGATCAAATCGGATTTATCTTGGCGACCACCAAAAACATCCTGAAACTGTTCAGGATAACTTTTGTCCTTTTTTAAATTGGCAATCACGGTTTTTATATCGCCGCCCAGTTCTGCTTCGCTAGTTAACGGACCCAATATTTGTTGTTCGAGCGTGTCGTCACGTCCGTCCCACGAAAAACGAGTGCCGAAGGCTCGGTTCAAAATGGTGGGGGCGTTGCGTGTTCCTTTTCGACCATTGATTCCAACTGAAATGGTTTCCCGCCCGGCGAACCCGTGGTCAGGCCGATGACAAGAGGCACAGGATACCGTTCCATCTTTGGAAAGGATCGGGTCAAAAAAAAGCCGCCTACCCAGTGCTACTTTTTCTGGAGTCATCGGGTTGTTGGCAGGAAACGGCGGAGGCGTTTCAAAACCAACAGGCGTTTTCGAAACGACAATCATTTGCGGAAGCGTGTCTTTGGGTAATTCCGGGACATCATCATTTTCAGTCAAACCCGTCATCAGTGCAGTCATCGCCAAGACGGAAAAACCAAACTTCGTCAACAGACCGCGCCAACAAGCTGCCTGCAGAATCAAGTAATTTTCCATCGAAATGCTTTCTGTTCTGATATATCCGATATCCGGACCATTCTGATATCGTATTTTGAACCGACCCGACAAATCAATAACCGAATACTTGGTTTCCAACGAAACGAAACTTGGCGGCGATTACGTTGGTACGTTTAATCTGAATCGGTGATTTCGAACACAGGAATTGAAATGAAAACGTCCTCGATTGTTGTTTGCTTTCTTTTAGGAACGTTTCTATTAAGAAACGCCAACCTTCTACCTGCGGACGATTCGAAGTCCAACCCCGAAAAATTGCCAGTATTTCAACTTCGTGATGCACGAGGAAAAGACTGGACTTCCGAAGAATTAGTCGGTTCCAAGGCGACGGTGATCGTTTTTTTGGGAGTCGAGTGCCCATTAGTCAAACTTTACGCCCAAAAACTAAACAGACTGCCTAACGATTTTCCAGGCGTCAGTGTGGTTGGAATCAACTCCAATCGACACGATTCAATAACCGAAATTGAGGCGTTTGAAAAAGAGACCAACGTCGCATTTCCGATTTTGAAAGATCCCGGAAATAAGATAGCAGATCTTTTGAAGGCCGAACGAACCCCTGAGGTTTTCGTTTTCAACAGTGAACGTGTGCTCGCCTACCGGGGAGCGATTGACGATCAATACCACTACGGGATGCAGCGAGACCAGGCTGAAAATTTTTATTTAAGAGACTCGTTGAAGGCAATCGTCAAAAATCAAATTCCCAAACGGAAAAAGACCGAAGCAATCGGATGTATCATCGGGCGGGTTTTAAAAGAAACGAAGTCGCTAGAAGTGACTTACACCAACCAAGTTTCAAGGTTGCTGAACAAACACTGTGTCAGTTGCCATCGACCAGGTGAGATCGCTCCATTTAGTTTGACGGACTACGACGAAGTCGTGGGCTGGGCGGAAATGATTCAGGAAGTCATCAACGACCGGCGGATGCCGCCGTGGCATGCCAACCCGGCTCATGGAAAGTTCAAAAACGATATTAGTTTGTCAAAAGATCAAATTAGCATGATCAATCGTTGGGTTGAAAATGGAGCCCCCGAAGGTAAACCCACAGATCTTCCAGAGCCTCCCAAGTTCGTTGAAGGTTGGCGGATCGGCACACCCGACGTCGTTTTTAAAATGAAAAAGACTCCTTACCGAGTCCCTGCCCGCGGGGTCATACCTTACAAACACTTTGTCGTAGAAACGGGATTCAAGGAAGATAAATGGATCCAAGCTGCCGAGTGTCGAATCGGAAACCGGGCAGTGGTCCATCACATCATCGTCGCGGTACACGATGAGGGCGCTTCGAGTGCTCACGGTCAAATCGAATCAGAATGGATCACAGCGACTGCACCTGGGGCACAGCCGCTTGAGTTGCCCGAAGGCTACGCCAAACTGATTCCCGCAGGTTCGAAACTGATTTTTCAGATGCATTACACTCCCAATGGCACGGCACAAACGGACCTGAGTTCTGTCGGCTTCAAGTTTGTGGATGCATCGAAGGTACGCAAATCCGTTGGCACGCAAGAGATTCTAAATCGGAGATTCCGAATTCCGCCTAACGCAAGCGATCACGAAGTGCGTGCTTCCCGAACATTTAGGCAAGATTCCCAGTTGCTCACTCTATTTCCCCACATGCATTTAAGAGGAAAAGCATTTCGCTACACCGCCACCTACCCAGATGGATCTGAAGAAATTTTGTTAGACATTCCGGCCTTCGATTTCAATTGGCAAAACGGCTACATGTTTCCAGAACCGAAGTTGATTCCCGCAGGTACCAAAATCGAATGTGTCGCAAAATTTGACAATTCAAAAGAGAATTTTGCCAACCCAAATCCCAATAAAACTGTTCGTTGGGGTGATCAAACCTGGGACGAAATGATGATCGGTTATTATGACATGGCACTGGCAGATCAGGATCTTACGAAAGATGAATGAGACCAGAAGCCACGGAATCGGTCGCAGGACAGAGCCAGAAATCGTATCATGCATTGCGTTGTTTATCGATTTCAGGATTAACGCCAATCATGGCTTATTCAACAGACGTTCCGCTGCTCAGCAAACTTTGCTGTCAAACTGCCTCAGATTCTGATTGGCATGCGTTTTATGCCAACTATCGAGGATTGATCGCGAAATGGTGTTCCCAGAAAGAGATTGCCGCAACTGAATTTGACGACATATTTCATGATGTGTTGATCAAACTCGTCGACGCCCTGCCAAATTATCAGCGAGACAAGGACACTCGATTTCGCAGTTGGCTAAAAACGGTGGTGATGAACGCGTTGATTGACCGAGTTCGTTTACTCAAAAATCACCCGTTTCCAAAACTCATCTCCGATAGTGAGATGGACGCTGTTAAGAGTGCCGATACACTGACAGAACTCGGATTAAATTCGTTAGCGGAACAACTAACAGATCAAAGCACTTCGGCAGCCGAGATTTTGGCCAAAGTAGAGAAGCGGGTTAAATCATTTACTTGGGATTCGTTTGTGCGTCGTGAGTTGTTGCTCGAAGAAGTGGAATCTATCGCTTCGGAACTCGGCATCAAGAAAGCAAGTGTATACCAGTCTTGTTCTCGAGTTCGCGCGTTGATCAAAGAGGAAAGTGAAAACTATTTTCGAGGAATCTAAATCGGCGGTGATACCGATCTGAGTCAGTGACCACGATGTCGAAGGCCTGTTCGACATTCATCACCCATTCAACAGCTTCAAGTCCCATGTCTTTCCTCACACCAGTGATGTAATTCAATGGGTTAAGCTCAAATCGTTGCAGGATTTCCCACGTCCAAACAATTAACGATACTCCTGCCACTGTTCGCGAATAGTCGCAATATACCGTTCTACGCTCTTGATGGATCGGCCAATCTTATCAGCAATTTCCTGATTCTTGTGACCTTGTAGTTTCAGTATGGCAACTTCGCGTAGCCGCTCATTAAGCCCTTCCAGTAATTCGTTGCTAGTGTTGGTCAGTGAGTCAACGTAGACTTGATCTGGCTTGGCAGTTGCAATGTGCTCGATTCCTAATGCATCATCGTTTGTTTGGTCGCCAGAGAGGACGGATTCGCCGACTTCCTTTCTGGATTTTTGCTTCCGCCAAGCCGATGCGGCCTTGCGTGATGTAATCATGCACAGAATCTGCCACAAGTCGTCGCGATTCTTGAGCGTGTGAAATCTTCCGTCGGCGGCACCTTGGTAGAGTGCATTGATTGCTGACAGGGCGACATCTTCTTCGTCACCGATTCGTTTAGAAATCGCGCCAAGCTTCTTCCTCGCCAATGCTGTCACTCGATCAAAAAAGCGATCCCAAACCAACTGAGCTGCCACTTCGTCCCCGCCCTTGAGTTTGGAAAGCATCAATGTCACTGAGTTTTGTGAATCGCTCATAAACCGTTTTGTTGCCTAATTTGTTTTTGATCCAAAGAGTCTATCAAAAACTGCTGGAAAATCCGCATCCTCAACGGGTTGATCATTCGAAACAAGGCTGGATATGAAACAAATGTCGATCTCCGGCCAACCGTCAAGGTAATGCTATTTCATGACGACTTTCTAAATCTGAGTGTGGATGCAAGGCGGTCAAATCGTTGGCAGTCATTCCCCAGTTCCCGCCTTCAACCCTAGTTCATACTGTCGAGACCGATCAAGGCTTTTATCCTTGATTAATCGCTTGGTCTTTCATTCGTGGATCTGTACATTTGAAATCGAGTCAGCTTGGTGAGTCATTTCTCGATGATCTAGAAATTATCGTCCGTCAAATCGCGAATTTTCGATCATCGCGGTTATCATGAAGTCACTCAAAATTGGCGATTTAATGACCGACGAAAAAATCTCACGACGCGACTGGGTCAACGAAAAATGTGACCACTTTGAAGACCTGTGGCTCGCAGGCACTCCGCCAGATTTTCGTACTTACTTGTCGGGCGTTGACGGAATCGACAATCAACGGGCTTTGCTGGTGCCGCTGTTGGAACTGGAAGTCTTCTACCGGGGAAAACAGGGTGAAAAAATTGATCCGAGGTCAATCCGTGAGTCATTTCCTCAGTTGGCAGCGGAGCTGGACAGATTTCTTCTTAATTCCGATGAACGCAGTGCTGCTGCCTCAATCGTAGCTTCCACTGAAACGATTACAGGTCAATCGGGCGACACCTCATTGGGACCAAATAGCCCCTCAACTAGCTTTCAAGTTCCTAAGGAAATCGGACGCTACAGAATTATCAGAACTCTTGGCAAAGGAGGTATGGGCATCGTCTATCTTGCCGAAGACACCAAACTTAACCGCGAAGTCGCATTGAAGGTTCCCAAGTTTCCTGAAGGCCAAAACGAAATCGAAGATCGCTTCCGACGTGAAGCAAAAGCAGCTGCCCGATTACTGCACCGTAACATTTGCCCGGTATACGACATCGCGACTTACGAAAGTCAGCTGTTCATCACGATGGCCTACATTAAAGGACGCCCTCTTTCAGATTTTATTAAGCCAGAAAAACTTCCGTCAGGTTTTATGGTCGCGCAAACGATACGAAGACTTGCGTTGGCACTGCAAGAAGCACATGATCACGGGATCGTTCATCGCGATCTGAAGCCTTCCAACATTATGATCGACCATAGGCAGGAACCGGTCGTGATGGATTTTGGATTGGCACGTTACCAGATGACCGATGAGCGTCAGTTGACGACATCGGGAATGATCATCGGAACGCCAACGTACATGTCACCAGAACAGGTACGTGACAGTTGTAACGCCGGGCCGGCCGCTGACATTTATTCGTTGGGTGTGATCATGTACCAGATGCTCACAGGGCAAGTCCCTTTTTCCGGTGACATGATAAGCGTCATCACAAGTATCGTTCTGGACGAACCAGCATCTCCTTCGTCGATCCGCAAACGGATAAGCAATCGCCTTGAACAGATTTGCCTCAAAGCAATTGAAAAGAAGCCTGAGAATCGCTTCGCTTCGATGACAGAATTTGCCCGGGAACTCACAGTTTTTTTGCGAGAGCAAAAAAGGGAACGGGAATCAAATCATACTCAATCCAGTGGTTCGGACTTGAAAGCTGCAAACTTAAATGTGAGAGAGCCTGCAAACTCAAATTCTTTGTCCGGAAAACAAAAAATGTTCATGGGCAGCCAAGCGACGTGGCTGATTGCATCCGCAGTGGTAGCAATGCTCCTTGGGGGAATCGCTTGGGTTGCCACCAATACACAATTTGGCGAATCAGGTTCTCTTAACGAAGATAAGGTCCGTTCCGTCGCGGTGAGTGGTTCGCAGTCCCAACCAATCCAAACAAATTCGGACAGCTATGAGCGTGACGAATCCAAGCTTAATACTGAACATGCCCCAGAGCGAGAGCCTCCTTACGAGCCTGCCGCGACGATTGACAAGTTGATTGAACGCGGTGCAGTCTTTCTGACCCGCTCCGATGATACGCCACTATCAGTAGATCATTGGCGACCGGCGAGAAATTTGGTTGCTACTGCTTTGCTGAATCAGCCCAAGCTTTCCCAATCATCGGTTCAGGCGGTCGCTGAAATGTTTCCAAACCTGGCGAGCATCGAAATTCAACTCAGCACCGCTCCGCCGGATGCAATTGAGGCACTATCCAATCTGAAACATGATGCGATCATTCTCACTTGCAACTCCGGAACCGAGGTCATGTCCACCGCACAGGTTGAAGCGATTTCGAAAATCAATTCTTTGTTCCAGTTGCATCTGCAGAATTGCATGCTGGAAGACCACCATATGCTCACAATCGCCAAATTACGAAATCTCGTTTGTCTTGACCTGCGTGACAATCGCGTTTCCGTGAAAGGTCTCAAGCACCTCAAACAGGCACCTATGCTTTACGAACTTCAATTGGAAGATCCGTATGAACCCTCGGACGAATTCTTTGAAGTACTGGGAAGCTTTCCAAAGATCGACCGTTTATCCGTCAATTTGAGAAACAACAGCGATCTCAGAGCTGTCTGCAAACGGCCGCTGAAATCGATCTTTTTTTATAAGGCTGAAGGCATCGATGACTTGAGCCCGTTAATTGGCTTGCCACTGGAAGGTATCCATACGAATCTGGATCTAAGTCTTTACAAAGAAGTGCTTAAAAAGATTCCGACGCTTGAGACAATCAACGGAATGGCCCGCGATGATTTCTTCGCGGAAAACTGAGTGGCAAAAAGGGCGTAAGCAACTCATTGCGAAATGACGGTCTGCCAATCCTCAGGTTTAACATGTCCCGATCGTGTTAAGTCGACGAACGGCAAAGTACTTCAGCAGCCAAAATCTTGGCCAAAGAAGAGCGGCGAGTTATATCAGTTACTTAAACTTCGCTGGTGCGGCGCGAGTGATTGCCCGAAGAAGTGAACTTCATAGCATATCGGAACTCGCCATTGAGAAAACAAGAGTACAACAGTCTTGTTCCCGAATTCGATCGTTGATGAAAAAGGAAAGTGAAATCTACTTTCGCGGAAATGGAACTGACCGCGATATTAGTCTGAGTCAATTAGGATTTTCGGCCCTGAGGGAACCGGCTCGATTTGATCCAGTTTGGATTCCCAAAGTTGGATAGCCTGCTCTTGTTCTAATTCTTTTGAAATCCGCAACAGCCAAGTGGCGGTCTGGAAAATCAGTCTTTTTAATGGGACGGCACTTTTGGGATGCTCGTTAGATTCTTGGTTTTCTACCAATCTGTCAAACGCAGTTGAAAGTGAATCATATGCAGATTGGAAATCGTCCTCAGTCGGGGGGTTGATCCTGATTTGATGAATGGACTTTCTAATTTCCAGGTCATCATTTCGCCACGTCTCTTTCGTGAACGGAGGGAAATCTCCGATCCCAGTCATTAGGTTAGCAATTTTGTCAGGATGGTTTTCCAATTCAAAATAGCTGTATGCTCGGATCAGATCATGCAAATCGACCGCTGCTGCAGATCCTCGTACGTTTTTTTGACCGTCCCGAATAACCTCTTCAAGAAGTGGAATACTGGCCGATGGATTTTCAAGTCGAAGGTAGGTACCTGCCAAATTTGCTTTTGCCGTTAAAGTCCTTGGATGCGTCTTGCCTTCTATTTTCTCTCTTGCTGTTAAGACCTGTTTTTGTAAAGACAGAGCTTGGTGAAATTTCCCAACGTTCGTGTAGACGTTTGCAAGGTTATTGGCCGCACTAAGAGTGAAAGGGTTTTCTGGCCCAAGGATATTTTTTCTTAGTTCCCAAGCTTTGGAGAGAAGCGATTCTGCTCGTTCCAATTGCCCCATTCGCTTCACAAACACGCCCAGATTGTTCATTGAAAGAATCGTATCGAGGTGTTCTTCTCCCAAGACCATTCGTCTAAAATATAGGGTTTCTTCTTGCAGTGATAGAGCCTCGTCACGGCGCTTTCCAAAGTGGTAGGCCATGGCCAAATTATTCATCGACGTGAGTACATCCGGGTCGAGTGGCCCAAATAACCTCTTCCTGTCGTCCAATACCCTTTCGTGCAGTGTGATCGCTTGGTCAATCTTGCCAGTTTTTCGATAGACCATTGCCAGATTATGTTCTGCGGTGAGCGTATCGCGGGCATCTAATCCCTGTATCGTCTTTCGGATTGCCAATTCTTTTTCGGCTGACTCGATCGCAGGCTCGTATAGGCCGAGCCCTTGGAAGGTTTCAAAAAGTGTCCGGTAGATTTCAACTTTACCTTGGTCATCGAGGTCGGAAGTTTCAACGTTTGCTGTAATTTCATCCAAAATAACTCTGGCAGGGATATTCGCTTTGCCACCCAATTCTGGGTTCGCGCTGGCGAACGAATCTACAATCACTGCCAACACATCAGCGGATCGTTTGGCGGACAACTCAGATTTTTTTGCTGCGATTTGGGCAGTTTTTTTCGCTACAAACTCTTTTTGTCGAGCCTGATTTGCTGCGATTGCAA
>JBCCSJ010000077.1:0-19153 GCA_039200505.1 Planctomycetota bacterium
AGGAAGGTGAAAGACAATCCGCTAATTCCAAATCCCCATCGGCTCCTCCGGAAGCAAAATTCAGTAAAGGCGGTTCCAACCTTAATCAGAATCAACGGCGAGAACTTAAGAAAAAGATCAAGTCGGTTGAACGAAAAATTGCTCGATTGGACGAAGAGAAAAAAACGCTTAACGAAGAGTTGCTTACATCAACCGATGCCGAACATGCGATGTCGCTGCACGAACAGATTCAGAAAATATCAAGCGAGTTGGGGGAAGCGGAAGAACAGTGGTTGGAGTTAAGCGAACAGCAATAGTTGGTGGTTTACCCTACACTGGCCATTTGGAGTGTAATGATTTGCGGCCTTCCGAGTCCTTATTAAGGATTTGAAACCTGAATCCGACGAAAGTGAGTTGCAGAAATAATTCACGCGATTCAGGTTTGAGTGAATCTGACGCGATAACTTCCATTCAGCAAGGAAAACCGATGAAATTGATCGGCACGCTAATTTTTGGTGCTGTTGTCGGAGCATTGACGATGATCGGAAATGGTTCATCAAATTCGCACGATCCGACAATCGCGTTATCGCAGCCGGAATTGGGAGCGGTAAAATGGACGCGAGATCTCGACGTCGCAGCTAAAAAATCCGCCCGAACTGGCAAGCCTTTATTTGTTCAGTTTCAGGAAGTCCCGGGATGAAGTACTTGCATTGACTATGGGCGGTCCGTCCTATCTCATCCTTTGATGGTAGAAGCCATCGAAGACCTTTTCATCCCCGTGCTGGTTTACAATAACAAACCTTCTGATGCGGTGACGCTGAAGCGGTTCAACGAACCAAGTTGGAACAATCCTGTGGTTCGATATTTCGATTCCAATTTAAAAGATGTAACACCCCGAAAAGATGGGACCTGGAAAATTAACCAAGTTGCCGCCCAGATGGTCAGTGCATTACAGGGGGCTCGTCAAAATGTTCCACGTTATTTATTGGAACTCGCTGCCGATGCATCAAAGCAGCAGACGGCTACGTTTGCCATGCATTGCTATTGGGAGGGGGAAGGGAAGCTTGGTTCCATCGATGGAGTTTCGGATACGATATCGGCCTGGGTCGGCAATCTGGAAGTCGTTCGGGTCCAATATGATCCTCAGGCAGTTCAGTACGCTGATTTGGTAGAAACAGCTCAGTCGTTCGAATGTGCCAGTAAAGTATTCGCCGAATCGAAAACACAATTGACAACGGCACGGAGACTTGTCGGGAATTCAGCCGAGTCACTCAAAAGTAAACCCAGAAACGCAAAGCTGTCGGATCAAAAGTACTATCTCAGGAATACTCCCTATTTGCGTTCGCTTCCTTTAACCCGATTTCAATCCACAAAAATTAATGCTTCATTGAAACAGAAAACCGATTTTCGAACTTGGTTAAGTCCAAGGCAGTTGCAACTATTGGAACGCCTCATTCAATCAAAAGATGGAGACGCACTCAAATTTAGATTCCCTGAAAACGACGCGCTACTGCCTGTATACCATGAACGCCTACTGCGATTACTTCCAGGTACTCAATGATCTTTTTAAGGTCAGTCGTCCAGTTCGTCTGAGAGTTGGTCCAAATAATTTTGGGCCGATTCGAACTGGCTTTTGGGAACGACAACATCAACGTAGCCGGGTGACTCTGCTTGGAATCCCGAAACAAATCCCCCGATGGCCGTGGCATTGATTCCGACTTCTTCTAGCCTGGCAACCAAATTGGCTGCTTGGTAGCTATCGTTAAATGTATCCAGTTTGATCGGGCTTTCTGGGTCTGATTCTTCGGCAATCATGACCCCATGGATGAGCCACCGACCGAACAAAATTAAGCCAAAAACGATGATCGTCAAAACGATCCAGGGAAATACTTTTTCCAAACCGTAGTTGCTTGCCAAGATTCCGAATACGGCCCCGATTACTGTCAACGCCATGAGCGACTGGATCGAAAAACGTAACGTAAAGTGTCGGTTGTTTAAGCTCATTTTTCATCGCCGATTAAAATATCACTGCCACTTTTGGTCGCTGACAATTTGCGGTCGCGACACTGAGAAACAACTTTGGCGAAAACCAAAGATCCAATCCAGACGGCAATGAAACCAAGTCCGTTGTAGATCCCAATGGTTCCAAAAAACAGGTGGCAGGCGTACAGGAAAAAGCCAAGAGTCGAAACTCCGCTTGCAATACCGCTTGCGATAACAGTCGTCGCACGCTTGCAGTCGACTTTATTTCTTGGCTGCTCGGTTTTGGGAAAAGCACGAGAGTAATGAATGTTCTGTGGTGTCAGGCAGACGTAAAAATAAATCGGTCAGGCAATTACCGTGACATACAGATCTAAGCTAATGCCTTCAAAGTAATTTGTTTCACCCCACCTAGGAACATTTTGGACTCTTGCAAGCCGTTTTTCAATTTGAATTATCCGACCTGCGTAACTTTGCACTCTTTTTTGCGTTTAATACAATGATCGTCGTGATTTTGAAATGTCGCTTGCAATCCTAACCCTCTTATGACACGCGGAGCCCCGCTTTGAAGGCAATCCGATCTTTATTTTTATCGGCACTCTCGTTTTGTCTACTCGGGATTCTGATCCAGTACACGGTGAGTTTAAGCGAAAGCAGTGCTGCGGTATTGACGTCGATCCGAACTGAAACGGATGAAGAGAAAGCGTTGCGATTGTTCCGAGAAGGGAACTACGACAAGACAATTGAACTAGCTAGAAAAATTGACCAAAGCCTCGGGCGGTACAGCGTTCAGGAGCAATGGAAAGTTTTGATCCTGAAAAGCCTGATGCGGCAGGGGAAATATCGCCAAGCAAAATTGGAATTGGATGAATCGCTGAAGGCACTCGAATACAGCATCCAGTTAAGACTGTTGGGAATTGAAATCTGCAAGTACAACAATGACGCGGTTGTCAGTCAAATGTTGGCTGATGAAATCGGAGAACTGGCGTCAAGGAGTTCTTGGCGATACCGTGATCCTGACAACCTAATCACCTTAAGTCGATATTTTCTGATGCTCGGTGCCGATGCCAAGGAAATACTTGACAAGTTCCTTTATCCAATTCGCAGCAAGATGGGGGACAATCCAGAGGTTCATCGGGCGATCGCTGACTTGGCGATGCAAAAGCAAGATTTCCAAATTGCTGCTGAAAGCTACGCCGAGGTTGTCCGGATTTTGCCAAACGATCCGGATGCCCACAGCGGTCTCGCCAAAGCGTTTGAAAGTAGTGATGCCGAAAAGTATCAGGCAGAACTCGGCTTGGCTTTAAAGGTGAATCCGAATCACGTTCCGAGTTTACTCTTGCAAGTTGACCAGTTGATAGCTGGCGAAAAATACGTGATTGCTTCTGAAAAACTTGACCAGATTGAAGAAGTGAATTCAAACCTGCCCGAACTTTGGGCTTATCGAGCGGTGCTGGCTCATTTGGACAATGATCCTGAAAAAGAGCTATCTCATCGAAGTCGCGGATTGGTGTCGTGGCCAGCCAATCCAATGGTGGACCATTTGATCGGGCGAGAGTTGTCTCAAAAATATCGGTTTTCCGAGGGAGAAACCTATCAGAGGCGGGCTCTCGTTTTAGACGAAAATTTTCTGCCCGCAAAAATTCAACTTGCCCATGACTTGTTAAGACTGGGACAAGAATTGGAAGGGTGGAAGCTTGCCGACGAAGTTTTCGATAAAGACCAGTACAGTGTGGTTGCTCATAACTTGGTAAAGTTGCGTGACAACATGTCGAAGTTTAAAACGCTAGAACGAGATGGTTTTGTGGTTCGAATGGATGCGTTCGAATCAGAAATCTATGGCGATCGAGTGTTGGATTTAGTTGTTGAAGCCAGCGAAAAGCTCTGCAAAAAATACAGCGTCGAACTTGAGTTTCCGATCTTCATCGAGATATTCCCCAAGCAACAAGATTTTGCTATTCGTACTTTTGGATTGCCGGGCGGGAGTGGATTTCTTGGGGTCTGTTTTGGCCGCGTCGTGACGATGAATAGCCCGGCGGCACAAGGGTCGAACCTGACCAGTTGGGAGTCGGTTTTGTGGCACGAATTCTGCCACGTCGTTACCCTGCAAAAGACGAAAAATAAAATGCCCCGCTGGTTAAGTGAGGGGATTTCGGTTTACGAAGAAAAGCTTGCCGATCCGGCCTGGGGGGATTCCATGAGCATCCCCTATCGCAAGATGATTACGGGGGGAGAACTGACGCCTGTGAGTCAGCTCAGTTCAGCGTTCCTGCGCCCGAAATCGGGTCAACACCTGCAGTTTGCCTATTACGAATCTTCGTTGGTCGTTGAGTACATCGTAGATCAATTTGGATTGGAATCTTTGCTTAAGGTGTTGGATGATCTGGCAATTGGAACGCCGATCAATGACGCATTGAGACGCCATGTTGCTCCGGTAGAGTTTTTGGACAAAAAATTTGATGCTCATGCCAAACAGTTAGCCGACCAGCTTGCGGCCGATGCTAATTGGGACATCCCGAATCCAGAAGCGGCACCCGAATTGGGATATTGGAAGCAATGGAATCAAGATCACCCTGACAACGTGGAAGGGCTTTTGATGTTAGCCAAATTGTTATTCAGTGAAAAAAAGTATGCTGAAGCAGTCGATGCTTTGCAGCGTGTGATCGAATTAACTCCCGAACTTAAGACGCCCTATCCACTCCTTGCACGTTGTTATCGGGAGTTAGATCAACAGGATAAAGCGATATCCGCGTTAGAGAAGTATGCCCGACTTGACGCTGACAGTGTCGAAGTTTTTTTGTCACTTTTGCAAAATACGTCAGCCCAGGGTGATTGGGAAAAAACTCGGAAATACGCGCGAAAGCTTGCTGGTGTCAATCCGCTGCTGACGGCTCCGCATCGTTTTCTTTCAATGGCAGCTCAAAAGCTGGGTGATGACCGATCGCTGATCGATGCCTTGGCTGTGCTATCCAAAATGAATCCATTGGACGCGTCGGATGTCCATTTTAGGTTAGCTTCGGCACTCAATCGAGAAAAACGTTATGCCGAGGCTAAAACCGAGGTCGTGAAAGCGCTCGAAAATGCTCCGCGGTATCGCGATGCTCATCAATTGCTGCTTACAATCTTGGATAATATTGAGGTTGAACTAGAAGCGAAGCCAGAAGAGTCCCAAGCCACCCAATCCGCCGAAAAAATGAATTCGGCTAAAATTAAAAACTCTGTTGGGCCTGGATCGGGTCTAATCGAAAAGCAGTCAGAGAAATCGAATTGATCCCATTTATTCGCTCCATTTCGAATCAATCCAGGTGGTTTGCAATTTCAAGCTTACTGCTGGCTAGCCTGGTAATGTTTCCGCAAGATTACCAACAACGAAATTGGCGTCGAAGCGGTGGTTACAGTGAACGTGGCGGTGTTCCTGACTGGGACAAAAGCGTCGAATTCGAACACGATGTCTTCACGTTCGTACGTATTGAATACGATTCCGTTTGGGGGCGAAGTCGTTGGGGCGGCCGCGGTGGAAAATGGCGGACCGATTACCCTGACGCAGATCTCAACCTTTCATTTCGGCTCAAAGAGCTGACATCACTTGAGGTTGATCCAGACGGCCTCATCATTCGGCTGACCGATCCAAAATTATTTGATTACCCGTTCATCTATATTATCGAACCAGGTGCCCTTCGTTTCACCGAAGAAGAAGTGGTCGCACTACGTCAGTATCTTCTTAAAGGAGGATTTTTGATGGTCGACGATTTCTGGGGCGAAGATGAATGGGCCAATTTTTACTACGAAATGAAACGAGTTTTTCCTAACAGAGAACCGACCGAAGTCCCGTTGGAACACGAGATTTTTCATATCGTCTACGACCTGAAAGAAAAACCAATCATTCCCAGTATCCATCACTACATGAATGGTCGACAAACCGAACGATGGGATGCCAACGAAGCTCACTACCGAGGCATATTTGATGATCAAGGCCGGATGATGGCATTCATCTGCCACAACACAGACCTTGGTGACGGGTGGGAACGCGAGGGAGTGGATCGTGGTTACTTTGAAGAGTATTCTGAACCGTTCGCTTATCCGCTGGGGATCAATATCGTAACCTATGCGATGACTCGATAAATTCGAATCGGAAACGAACCAGCGGCAAACCAATCAACGGAGAACATTGTGACAACCGAAGCCTATGAGCAGGAACAGCTTGCCGTTCAACAGATTCGGGAAGGGCGACAAAAAATATACGAACAGCTTTCTAAAGTCATTGTTGGACAGGAAGAGGTGATCGAACAGATTTTGTTAAGCCTTTTTTCCGGAGGTAATTGTTTAATTACCGGTGCTCCTGGTTTGGCAAAAACGTTGTTGGTGCGAAGTATTGCCCAAATCTTTGATCTCGATTTTCAGCGAATTCAGTTCACTCCTGATTTGATGCCGGCCGACATCACCGGAACCGAAATCCTGCAAGAAGGTGAATCGGGTCAGCGTACGATGCAATTTGTTCGAGGTCCAATTTTTGCCAATGTTGTATTGGCTGATGAGATCAACCGGACGCCTCCCAAAACCCAAGCTGCGTTGCTGGAAGCGATGCAGGAACACCAGGTGACTGCGGCTGGTAACACTTATCGGCTTCAGGAACCCTTTTTTGTTTTGGCAACTCAAAATCCGATCGAGATGGAGGGGACTTATCCCCTGCCCGAAGCTCAACTGGACAGGTTCATGTTCAACGTCCGCATTGATTATCTTAGTCAGGATGACGAAACGAAAGTCGTGATGCAAACGACATCCAATGACCGACCTCAATTGGAGCAGTTGTTTTCGGCCGACGATGTTTTACGGTTTCATCAAACGGTCCGTAAGGTTCCTGTCGCCGAAGAGATCATTCGTTATGCGGTTCAAATCGCCGATGCCAGTCGTCCAAATCGCGAATCGGCCCCCGATTTTGTGAAGCAGTGGGTCAACTGGGGGGCCGGCCTTCGAGCAGCTCAAAATCTCGTTCTCGGCGCGAAGTCTCGAGCGTTATTTTTGGGGCGTTCCCACGTCAATGTGGACGACATTGAGTCGCTGGCCTTGCCAGTTTTACGGCATCGAATCCTTCCCGGATTTCGAGCTGAAGCGGAAGGAATTACCGTAGAAAAAATCATCGAACAGTTGCTCGATCATGTGAAACCACCAATCCAATAATTTTGCGGCTCATTGATTCTGAAATCTTTCCTTTTCATAAGGCAATTCTTTGTCGCAGGGAAATTCAACTCGGTCGTCTGAAGCAACCAAGGCTCCCGGTTCGCGAATATCACCTGATTCAATCATGCTGATCCGGAATCTAGAGCTTCGAGCCAAAACGGTTGTCCAGGGTTTTATGTCGGGGCTACATCGAAGTCCATATCACGGATTTTCAGTCGAGTTTACCGACTATCGCCAGTACGCTGTGGGTGACGATCTAAGGTATCTCGACTGGAAACTGTTCGCTCGAAGGGATCGTTATTACATAAAACGATTCGAAGACGAAACGAACCTTCGATGTCATCTGTTGCTAGATTTAAGCAATTCGATGGCTTACGGATCTATTGAATACAACAAAGCGGACTATGCCCGCACCGTTGCCGCAACATTAGCTTGGTTCCTGAACCACCAACGTGATGCCGTTGGATTGTTGACATTTGGTGATTCCATCGAAGAAATGATCCCTCCACGATTCCGGACGGGACATCTGCGACGCATTATGGTGGCTCTCGAGCGATCGACGACGGGAAAGTCGACGGATATCGGACAGCCTTTGGAACAGATCGCTCAAACTGTTTCGAAACGTGGGCTGGTAGTTCTGATTTCTGATTTTTTGACACCGGTAGAACAACTCGATAAAAACCTTGGATACCTTTGCTCGCGTGGTCACGACGTGATCCTCATTCGGGTCCTTGACCCGACTGAACTTGATTTTGAGTTTACCCAACCAACTCTGTTTCAGGACGTTGAATCAGGTCGCGAAATTTATGTCGATCCAAAATCAATCAAAGAAAATTACCAGCGTCAATTCGAGGAACACGAAAAGTCGATTCGCGAAAGGTGCCAGGATCTGGGCGTTGATTTTTTCCAGTTTCGAACAACCGATCCACTCGATTCTGCCCTGTTCCATGTCCTTCAGACACGAGCCCTGGCGGGACAGCAAGTCAACCGAGCCAACCAGGTCAAAGGAGCGACCCGATGAGCTTCCTCGCATTGCTGTTTGGTTTGGGCGCGTTGACCGCAACACTTCCCATCATTTTTCACTTGATACGACGGACTCCCAAGGGACGGACCGAGTTCAGTTCGCTCATGTTTCTTTCGCCTTCTCCGCCGACATTGACCCGCCGGAGCAATATAGACAATATCTTGTTACTACTGTTAAGGGTCGCTGCTATCGCACTTATCGCATTCGCATTCATGCGGCCGTTTCTTCGAGGGGCTGATTCCCTGACAGGGGTCAGCGTCGCAAATCGACGAATCGCCATTTTGCTTGATACCAGTGCCAGTATGCGAAGGACGGGAGTTTGGGACAATGCCACCCAGCAAGTCCGACAGATTCTAGGTGATCTAGAAAATGGCGATGACGTCTCGTTATTCACTTTTGATGAAGATTTGGCAAAAGTGGTCGGGTTCGCCGATGAAAATGAAATTGCGGACTCGCAAAAGCGATCACAAATCGAAAAGGAACTTTCGGGATTGGATCCTGGCTGGGGAAGGTCGGATTTAGGTAAGGCGTTGGTGTCGGTCGCCGATGAACTTGATATCTGGGCTGATGCAACCAAAGAAAAAATTGATGGCAAACTGGCCAAGCTTCAAATATTTGTCGTCAGTGATCTTCAAAAGTCCTCAAAAACCGAATCGCTTCAATCTTACCAATGGCCCGAACGAGTTTGCGTTAAATTCTTCAATGCCAATTCGAAACAGAAGTCAAATGCATCTGTTCAGGCTTTGAAACCGGCTGAAGATGATGAACAGGGAGCGTTGAGATTACGAGTTTCTAATTCGTCGGAATCAGAAAAAGAACAATTTACCGTAAGCTGGTTTGATGAATCGGGAGATCGAATCGTTAGTCCGGTAAAATTTTATGTTGTACCTGGAAATAGCCGCGTGATTCGAATGGAACCCGAAGACGTGGTTGGAGCGAGGCGATTCGTTCTAGAAGGTGATGCTGAAGAGTTTGACAATGAATTTTTCACCATTCCGACAGAACAAGCAGAAATGGAAATCGTTTACGTTGGGGAAGATCGATCGAACGATCCCAATTTTCCGCAGTTTTATCTTCGAAGTGCGTTGGTGGAAACACCGACCCGAAAGTTTGATTTTCGCCAAGTGAAACAAGACGATGGAAGTATTCTAAATGCCGATCTGATTCCTTCGTTAGTTGTCATTGCTGACCCACCGGATCCTCGATTAGAAAGCGAATTGAATCAATATTTGAATCAGGGGGGTACGGCGTTGTTTTTACTGGATGATTTCGAAGTCGCCGAGTCTGTTTCTCAGTGGACTTTGGGAATTCCATTGAAATCGCAAGATCAAAATTCGCCTCGAAATGACTATCGAATGCTGGCTGATATTGATTTCAAAAATCGTATCTTTCGGCCGTTTCTGGATCCTGCTTTTAATGACTTCACCAAGATTCGTTTTTGGCAACATCAGTCGATCGACTTGGATGAAAATGAAGTTTCCATTGTCGCTCGTTTTGATAACAGAGATCCTGCAATTTGGGAGCGTCAGATCGGTTCGGGCCGAATGATTGCTTTCGCCAGCGGCTGGCAGCCCGATCAAAGTCAGCTTTCATTATCCAGTAAATTTGTCCCGATGATTTCCGAACTGGTCGAGCAGGGAGCGGATCTTCCAAAATTAAGCCAAACGCTGTTGATTAATGATCCGATATCATTGCCTACGAAAATGAAAACCAACCCGGCAGGATCGAACCGCGTTATGGTCGCTCCCGATGGAACTCGCTTCTTGATTGACGACGCGCAGGAAAATTTTGAGGAAACGGGTCGACCAGGGATCTATACCTTGGAAACTGGAAACTCCCAAACTCTGTTTGCGGTGAATTTGAGTCGTGCCGAGACTGAGGTCGATTCTTTACCAATTGAACAGGTTGAAGTTTTTGGTGTGAAAACCGGAACCCAGCAAACCGCATCGGAAGAACTTTCTCAGCTACGGGACATGAAAGACAAAGAAATTGAGGGACAACAGAAGCTGTGGAAGTGGTTAATCATGGCAGCCATGATACTGCTGATCGGGGAAACATGGCTGGCAGGCCGAACGGCAAATCGTACGCTCGCTGAGAGGGCTGGGATGGCCGAGCCCGGGTAAAAGCATCGGCTGCTGTGAAAGCAATGGAACAAACTTGACCGGAATCAAAATTTTGATCAATGGTCAACTAAAATCTCATAATGACAATTTTTGTCTTCGGACAGGAAGATCAAAATGGATAGTCTTATTCTAAGCCGTCTGAAACCTGTCGTGAGGCGTATCCAATTGCGTCGGGCGGTGATCGTCGTTTCCATCGTCCTGTTGACCGCGGCGGTGGTTGCGTTGTTGCTAGTGATCGCCAATCAACGCGGATGGATTGCTCCACAACCCACGTTATGGTGGTTACTGTTTGGCACAGGAGCGTCAGTTTGCATTGGATTTTTTGCAGCGCTATTCACGCCAGTCTCGGTCAATCAGATTACCAGCGGCTTGGAAAGGAGGTTTGAAGACCTTGATTCTAGCCTGTTGACCGCCGTTGAATTGGAACTGCAGTCTGAAAAACCGATGGGTTTTCTAGAGCAAGACGTTTTAAGAACCGCCGTTAATCATAGCTACATCAATCGCTGGCCTGCATTGGTGCCTGGCTGGCAATTGGTGACTTTACCATTAGCCGGGGTTTTCGGATTGGTTGCATTCCTGGCTGCGATGATCCAATTGACGTGGTATGCCAAACCATTACCCAAACAGAATCGAATCGAGTTTGCCGAAGCCGCGGTTAATCAGTCGGATTACGAAATTAGTGTTGAGCCGGGGAATACAGAAGTTGAACAGGGAACGAGTTTGCTGGTGTTAGCCAGATTCGGCGATACCATTCCACCGGAAGCCAAATTGGTCGTCACTCGTGAAAATGGCGAGTCTTCGATTCTGCCGATGTCCAAGAGCCTGGATGACCCTGTCTTTGGGGCGAGAATTCTAGGCATCAACCAACCGGTTAATTATCGCGTCGAATACGGAGCTCAGGTTACCGACGATTTTGAAGTTTCTACTTTCGAATACCCTCGACTCACGCGAGCCGATGCGGAATTGAACTACCCCGAATACACCCAACGACAGCCAAAAGTAATCCAGGATGTCAGGCGGCTGAATTCGGTCGAAGGAACTAAGGTCGAACTTTCGCTGTTTTTAAATAAGTCAGTAACCGAAGCGACCCTGATTCCGCTGGAAGGCTCCACCGAACCTTTAAAGCCCCGTGTGGATCCAGAGGATCCGCGTCGATGGTTGGTCGACCTGACAATGGACCGGTCGCAAAAATACCAGCTTCAGTTGGTTGATAAACGAGATCGTGAAAACAGAACGCCTCCCAAGTTCACGTTTAACGTGTCGGTGAACAAGCCGCCGAGCTTGAAATTGATTACTCCGTCACGTGACATTCAGGCATCCGCCCTTGAGGAAGTTCTGCTAACTGCCAGCGTTTGGGACGATTTTGGAATTAAGCAGTTTGGTGTCAGTTACGGTGTGGCTGGTAAAGATGAATTTGAAACCGTGTTGGCATCGGATCTGGCTGCCAAAAAAAGAGATAAACAGGATCACTTGTTGCAACTTGAAGAACTCAAGGCTCAACCGGACGATCTGGTGTCGTACTATTTTTGGGCGGAAGATCGAGGGCCAGACGGGGAAGTAAGAAGAACCGAGAGCGACATGTTTTTTGCGGAAGTCCGCCCATTCGACGAAATTTTTCGACAGGGGCAGGCTCCAACTCAACAACAACAGCAGCAGCAACAGCAACAACAGCAGGGGCAGAATGCTCAGCAGGCTCAAGAGCTGGCCGAATTGCAAAAACAAATCATTAGCGCAACATGGAAAGTGATGCGGCGTGAAAAGCCAGAATCGCCCTCAGATTTGTTTGAAGATGACGTCAATCTTCTGGTCGAATCCCAAGCTTCTGCATTAGACCAATTGAGCGAAATGGAAGGTCAAGTCGAAGATCCCGAATCGAAACAGTTTATAGATTCCGTGCGCGGTTTTATGAACGAAGCAATCGTCGAATTGAATCAAGCGGTGGGTACCAAAAACGTGGAAGATCTTCGGCCTGCGTTAGCCAAAGAAAAAGCTGCCTACCAAGGCTTGCTGCGATTAAGGGCCCGCGAGCACGAAGTAACCATGCAACAACAGCAATCTGGTCAACAACAACAGCAAAGTAATCGTCGACAGCAACAGATGGATCAATTGAACCTTAAGAAAGACGATAACCCCTACGAGGATCAAAAGAATGCTCGGGCCCAGACGGAGGAACAGCAGCAGGCTCGAGAGGATCGACAGGTTTTGAATCGTCTGAGAGAGCTTGCTCAACGGCAAGAGGATCTCAACGAACGAATCAAAGAGTTGCAGTCGGCACTTGAAGAGGCAAATTCCGACGAAGAACGTGAGGAGATTGAGCGTCGGTTAAAGTCGCTCCGGGAGCAACAAGAACAATTGCTGCGGGATACCGAAGAATTATCTGAACGTATGAATCAGGAAGAGAATCAGGAAAGGATGTCAGAAGAATCCGAAAAATTGGAAGATTCCCGCGACAGCCAACAACGTACTCTGCAATCGCTAGAACAAGGTCAAGTTTCTCGCGCGGCTGCTGAAGGAACCCGGGCCCAGAGAGAACTGGAAGAATTGCGCGATGAATTTCAGGAACGCACCGCCGGTCAGTTTGCCGACGAAATGCGCGATCTTCGAAAAGAGGTGGAAGACCTGGAAGAAAAAGAATCCGAAATCGCCCGGGAACTGGCCAACCAGCAATTCGGGAACTCCGTCGACAATCAAGACGATGGTCAGCGTCCGGACCTTAGAGAGTCGCCCAAGCAAGAAAAAGACCTTGCCGAAAAATTGAATGAACAGAAAAACGCGGTCGAAGACTTGCGCGAAAGAATGAGATCAACAATCGAAGAGGCCGAAGTTTTGGAACCTCTATTGGCCGAGGAGCTTTACGATACGTATCGAAATTCCGAAACGAGTCGCCCGGACATAGCACTCGACTCTGCCCGCAAGTCTTTTCAGCGTGGATGGATCGATGATGCTCAGGCGGAAGAAGCCAGGGCTCGGGAAGGAATCACCCAAATTCGAGAAGGAATCGAAAAGGCGGCCGAAAGAATTCTCGGTGATGAAACCGAATCGTTGCGACAGGCGTCTAAAACACTTCAAAGTTTGAACGAGGACTTGGACCAGGAGATCAATCAATCGGATCCAAAAAATGCTGGTCAAGAATCGGCACAAGATCAAACTAACGAAGCTGGCAGCCCGTCCGAAAATGGTTCCCCAAACTCGATTCAACAGCCAGACGAAGGTGACGATCGCGAGCGTAGTTCTCAAGGAAATTCATCACAAGATCAGGATCGTGAATCGGGCAGAGAGGGACAGTTGCCAAAAGAGCCTCGGTCGTCCCAGCAACCGCCCAATCGACAGGAGGGGCGCACCGAACAGCCATCGGATCCAGAACAATCACCCCAAAACCAATCCGAAAAAAATTCGGATCAACAGGAACAGGGAAGTAATCCAGGGCAACAAACTGGTGCAGATGAGTCTGGCAGTCCTCGAGAACCATCTGAGACTGATGAAAGGGGCGAGCCGGGACAGCAGGGGACACCGAATTCGGAAAATCCGAATCGTTCAGAAGGGCGAAGCCTTAACGATCAAATTCGCAATTTTGCCATTGATGAAAACGCTTCTGGGCCTGAAATGAGACAACAGCAAATGGGGCCTGGCAACCAACGAATGATGCGACCTATCACGGGTGAAGATTTTCGTGACTGGTCGGACCGATTGCGTGATGTGGAGGAAATGGTCAACGACCCCGACTTAAGAGCTGAAGCGTCAAGGATTCGGGAGACTGCCAGAGAAATTCGCCGTGAGTTGAAACAGGGTGACAAAGAGCGACATTCGGCGACACCCAACTGGAGCCTAATTCGATTGAAGATTTCTCAACCTCTCAAACAGCTTCAAAATGCCGTTGCTGAAGAACTGATCCGTCGAACCACTCAAGACGCCCTGATCCCGCTGGACCGTGATCCGGTTCCGGTCGAGTATCAGGATGCCGTTCGCCAGTACTACGAAAGATTAGGACGAGGCGAATAACAAAATGAACGACCTATTGAATCTTCCTGACACCTGGGCCGCCCTGGATTGGTTGGTCCCAGCTTGCGTCGTCGTTGGTGTTGGATTGCTAGTGCTAGTATGGTCCTACCTGCAAGTCCCGACTTCGGGAATGCTTTCAGTGGGGCTTGGCTTTTCGAAACTGATGGCATTTATTTTATTGGCAATCTGTCTTCTGGAGCCTGCCTATCGTTATAGTCGACCCGAACCAGGAGCGAATTTGATGGTGATTATGGCAGACAATAGTCAGAGCCTGCAGATCAAAGATCAGGGGAAATCGCAGACCCGAGAGGCGGAACTAAAAACGGCACTGACGGAACAGACAAGCTGGTTGAAAAAAATGACCGGCGATTTTGACGTGCGTCGTTATCAATTCAATCGACGGCTCCAGCCAGTATCAAGCTTCATCGAATATCGGGCAACCGAACAGGGCAGTGACCTCATTGGAAATCTGCAACTGGTTAGTTCCCGTTTTGAAGGCAGACCGTCGGCGGGAGTGCTTCTTTTTACCGACGGAAATGTGACGGACGCTGAATTAGGTGTGGATTCGATTGATTGGGAAAAAATGCCGCCCGTCTATCCCGTACTCGTTGGAGAAGAACGGCCCGCCAAAGATTTGGGAATTTCAAAAGTCACTAGCACCCAAACCAACTTCGAAACTTCACCTGTCACTTTGACTGCTGAATTGATTGCACACGGATATTCTGGCCAACGAATCACGGTTCAACTCATCAATGACAAAGGTGACGTCGTAGACAAAACCGATGTCGAAAAAATACAGGATGGAAAAACGTTTGCGGTACGATTTCGAGTTCGCCCTGAAAAAAGAGGAATCAATTTTTACAAGGTCCTCGCATTTGGATCGGGCCAAAAAGAAAACAACAAAAAAGCAGAATCGTCGGAAGAAGCGACGATTGCCAACAATGAAAAAATGGTCGTTGTGGATCGAGGCCAAGGCCCATTTCAAATTCTGTACGTCAGTGGTCGCCCAAATTGGGAATACAAATTTCTGCACCGTGCTGTTGAGTCAGATCCGGAACTCGAAGTGATTCCGTTGATTCGAATTGCAAAAAAAGAGGCCAAGTTTTCGTTTCGGGGTAAAGGCGGTCAACAGTCCAATTCACTGTTTCGTGGATTTGAGTCTCAAGATGACGATACGACCGAACAATACGACGAACCCGTTTTTCTGAGAATCAATCACCCTCAATACCAGGAAGATCTCAAGGGTGGATTCCCCAAAGATGCCGAAACACTTTTCCAGTTCCAAGCCGTCATTCTCGATGATGTGGAAGCCGGCTTTTTTACCCAAGATCAAAAATCTCTTCTTAACCGATTTGTGAGCATACGCGGTGGCGGACTGATGATGCTTGGTGGGCAGGAATCCTTTTCCGGTGGTAAATACGCGAGGAACCAAATTGGAGAAATGCTACCCATTTATTTGGATCCCGTTAAACCTGGTGCGAGTTCAAAGTACAAACTCGATTTGACTCGCGAAGGATGGTTGGAACCATGGATTCGCGTGAAAGCAACCGAAGAACTGGAACAGGCCAGACTGACCAAGATGCCGCAGTTTAAAACGCTTAACGTATCCAAGTCGATTAAGCCGGGGGCAACGGTGCTGGCTACGGTCGAAGACAATCAAAAAGAATACCCGGCGTTAGTTGTTCAGGCTTTTGGTAAAGGTCGCGTCGGTGCAATGATGATCGGTGATCTGTGGCGATGGCACCTCAAGTCCGGCGGCGACAATGAAGATCTTATGATCACTTGGCGGCAAATGCTTCGCTGGTTGGTTGCGGACGTCAACCAAAGGGTTGACGTGAGTGTCCAGACTCGAAACGACACCAATCGAACCGTTGAAATATCGACAAGAATTCGCGACGAGGAATATCGGACGTTTGATAATGCAACGGTTAAGATCTCGGTCGAAACTCCGGACGGAAAAACCATAGAATTGGATGCCGAACCTTCCGACACCGAAGCAGGCACCTATATCACCACTTTTGCCAACAGTATGCCCGGTCCTTACAAAGCAACGATTCGTGGGTTGGCCGAAGATGGATCGGAAATTCAAAAGAAGCAAGCCGGCTGGGTAAGCGACCTCGATAGTGAAGAATTTCGATCTCTTGAGTCCAATCGCGAATTGCTGGATGCGATCGCTCAACGCAGTGGCGGCGAAGTCATTCGACTAGAAAGCCTTGATGATTTCGCAGACAGTCTCGAACATCGCGAGATTCCTGTCATGCAAACCCGTACCCTGCCCTGGTGGCATCGTTGGACCATTTTTACTCTGGCTTTAACACTGCTGATCGGGGAATGGGGAATTCGACGAATTAAAGGGTTGCCGTAATGATCCGATTCCAATTTAACTTGATAGCCGTTGCATTCTGCCTGTTTGCAGCCATCCATGTTGCCTACCCGGTCGATGCTAACGGGCAATCAAGAAAGTTAATTCTTGTCGTAGGTGCCGATGGTCAAGAAGAGTATGGAAAACAATTTCGCGATTGGGCATCCAATTGGAGGAAAGTTGTTTTCGAAGCAGCCGCAAAATCGATAACCAATGATTCGAATGCTGAATCCGATCAGGATTCACAGTTGAAATCGAATGGAAAAGAGAAACCGCAGGCTGGACCTGATCTATCCAAACCCGATTCTTCACGAATCGAATTGGTCGAGATTGGAATTGCGGAACCTGGCGAAAAATCAGACCTGGAGCAATTGGAACAGGCGATTGTTTCGACCGATTCCAAGACCGTGGAATTCTGGCTAATCTTGATCGGTCATGGCACGGATGACCGAAAGTTGTCCAAATTCAATCTTCGAGGAAGAGACCTCACGGCAAGCCAATTGAACCAATGGCTCGCTAATTTGAAAAACCGTGTGGTCGTCGTTAATTGTGCCGCGGCAAGTGCCGGATTCATATCAAAATTGAAGGCCCCCAACCGGGTAGTCATTACGTCGACCAAAAGTCCTTCCCAATACAACTTTTCGAGGTTCGGCAAATATCTTGCCGAATCGATTGCCGACCCAACGTTGGATCTTGATAAAGACCAGCAGACGTCGTTATTGGAAGCGTTCATCGCAGCATCGGCGCGGACGCAGGAGTTTTACACTCAGGAAACACGGCTGGCCACCGAATTGGCTATCATCGATGACAATGGAGACGGTAAAGGAACGCCCGGTGACTGGTTTGAGGGGACCCGTGTCGGAAGGCAATCGAAATCCGGTGTTCCCGACGGGATTCAGGCCAATCAGATTTTTCTTGTCCGACGAGGAGCGGAGGCCAAGTTGACCGAATCCGAAAGAGAAACTCGGGATCAATTAGAAGCCGAGTTAGAAAAATGGAGAGCAAAAAAAAGCCGAATGGATGAAGCGACTTACTACAAATCAATCGAACCCATTTTGATTCGATTGGCAAAACTTTACAGTGAGGTCGAGGGGCGAGGATCCGATCCAGCTGAAATGAATGAACCCGAGTCAGAAGCAATTCAAAAAAATCAAGACGGTGAGAATCAGGATAACGAGTTAACGAACAGCGAGAATCAAGACAGCGGGAGAGAGCAACCGTTTTGATTCGGGTTCGGTAACCCACGGTTCAATCGCTCAGCTGAAAGTTAGGTCGTGCTTTCCAATCACACCGAAAACTGGTCGTCTCAAATCCCGAAGGTTTTAAAATGGTAGGAGTGACAGGTTAACCGAATAGGCAGTCCCAGGATACCAAAAAGACAATAGATTGTAGCTATGGGGATAACGAAGGGATTAATCTAACTGGGGTTCACCTTGAGATAGGCATCAATCACCGCCTGTTCGCCCTGTTTTCCCTTTTGCGAATTTCCGTGTTCCATCCCAACGATGAAATCCCGGTTCTCTTTGGTTGCGCGATCGTAAATGAATTGAAACACTTTTTGATAGTTAATCTCTCCGGTTCCAGGTTCTTTTCGGCCCGGATTATCGCCAGCTTGAAAGTATGCAGTCTCATTCCAGCATCGATCAATATTGGGGATAAGGTTGCCTTCTGAAATTTGTTGATGGTAGATATCAAAAAGGATTTTACAGGCCGGATTATTGACCGCTCGGCAAATCATAAATGCTTGATCGGAGTCTCGCAAAAATGTACCGCCATGATTCGCGTGCCAATTCAATGGCTCCAAGACCATCGTCAATTCGGTTCCCTCGAGTATTTCGCAGCATCGACGTAACATATCGATCACATTTGCTGTCTGATATCCGTCAGCGAGTCGGCTACCACCATATTTCTTCCATTGTTCCTGTCCCGAATGTTGCTGGTCGATCGAACCAGGAACAACGGTGCACCATCTGGCGTTGACTCTTTTTCCTATTTCAACCGCTTGCTTAATCGCGGCTAAAATTTCATCCTGATCTTCCTTGTTTTTGACTGCAAAGGTCGGTTTGTCAAATTTAGCGTAGGCAACAAATACTCCCATCGTCATGTTCAAGTCGGCCAAAGTCTGACCGATCTTCTCTTGCATTTCCGGGGTTTCTTTAGGCAATCCATTCATTTCCCACGCGGTAAAACCTTGATCGTGAGCAAACTTAATTTGGTCAATCACGTCTTTGCCAGCTGTCGATTTGAACATCCCAGGATGGGGGGCAAATTTGAGCTTAAACGGGGATTTGTTCTCATTAGCAAGGGGTAGTCCAAATGAGCCGGGCATGGTTCCGAGCATGGCGGTTGCCGACAGCAGGGAATTGAATTGTCGCCGCCCCATAGAAGAATCCTGGTGTTTTTTTCTCATGTCAAAGGGTCCGTTTACGATTGGTCGAAGGTTGCAAGTTGACGATGGCAAAACATGATCTTAACCAGCGAAGCGATCATTAGCAAAATTAGAAAACT
>JBCCSJ010000078.1:0-19143 GCA_039200505.1 Planctomycetota bacterium
ATATCAAACGGGTGGTTTCGTGCTATACAAGCTTCCAGTCCCAAAATGCCCAAATGGGTTATAAAGGGCCAGTCGACAAAACTGAGTTTATGGAGTTTCTAAATGGAGACTTCGGCGAAGGATTCATGAAGTACCTGAAACTGGATCCTGCCAATGTTGAGGACTTGCTGATCAGTGAGCGAGACGGTAAACCGTTTAAGTTTCGCTGGGGAGTGCGGGGCGGCAGATATTCTGACGAACCGATAGTCTTTGAAGAATTGGGCGTAGACGGAAAAAGAATGGTTGGTTTTTCCGGCTTTCGATTCGTTGAAGCAAGTGATTCGGAATATCAAGATTGGCTTGATGGAAAATACCAATCAGATCGAGATACGTCTCGGGATACCGGCCCAGAAGACCCGCCAGAGCAATAGTTTTTTATGGAATGTCTTCGAAGGCTGCATTCCTCTGCTTTCTGCGATCTGAGCGGGGAACTTGATATAGGGTTTTCGAAGGAGACTCCCAAGAATCATTTGTAATTTGAGGCGAATCAGGGAGGCACGGTTCGGAGAACCGTGCTATTTTTATAATGATTTACCGCTCCGAGAGCGGTGCTCCTTAATAGTAGATCGCCTCTCCCAACGCGATCGTGCAGACGTACAGTTCTGAGAACCGTTCCACTTTTAAAGTAAGTCGTTTCCCGGCATGCCAAGTCAAAAACGCTAGAGAAAGTGCGTGGTTTATAGGGGTGCGTTGGCCGCTATTTCACCCGGCGAGTTAACGGTTTAGCTCCGACGTCTTTCTGCCATTCTTGAAGTTTTTCTGATAAAGCTTGCACGACATCGGGATGGTCATCCACCAAGTCGTTCTGTTCCCCAGTGTCTTTCGATAAGTTATACAGACTGTATTGCCCAGTTTCTAACCATTGGATCAACTTCCACTCGCCATCTCGGATTGCTGCGGATGGACTGCCTCCCTGATTGCCGTAATGCGGATAGTGCCAATAAATCGGCTTTCGTGCTTGGCTTTCACCCCTTAATAGGGGCAAGATGCTTTCTCCATCGAGGCCAAGATTTTCATTCGAAATTCCTGCCAAGTCCAAAACCGTCGGGAAGTAGTCAACGGATGAAATGGGAGTGTCACAAACCGAGTCGGGGCGAGGGAGTCCGGGTATATGAACAATGGTTGGTACCCTGATACCTCCTTCATAAATCCAACCCTTCCCAGCACGAAGTGGTAAGTTGGTGGTAGGGTGGCCTTCGCTGGTCGACAGACCTCCGTTGTCCGACGTAAACAGAATCATTGTGCTTTCTAGCAAGTCGTTTTTTTCCAATTCATCGATCACCTTGCCAACCGCTTCATCCATGGCAGTAACCATCGCGGCATAAACCGCGTGTTCCTGAACAAGGCGAAATTTACGAGGCTCTTCGCGTCCCCAGATCGGACCGGCAATTCGGACTCTCGATTTTAGATCTTCATACTTTTGCTTAAGGTCCTTGCGGGCCATGAGCGGTGTGTGAACAGAGTAAAATGACAGGTACGTTAGAAACGGTTGCGTCTTATGATCTGCTATGAATTGAGCGGCCTCGGTAGCCAGGCGATCTGGCAAATGCTCACCATCAGGTCCATCGGTAAGTCTTGGATTATCGTAAGGAGAAAAATACTTTTTACCGCCGTAGGGACCACCTTTTTCGATTCCGCCTTTGTTGATATCAAACCCTTGATCTTCGGGCCAGAACCCTTTGTCCCCTAAGTGCCACTTTCCGGCGAAAAAAGTTGCGTATCCATTTTCTTTCAATTTTTCGGCTAATGTCATTTCGGACAGCGCTAAGTGATCCTGGTAGGAAGCAGGCAAAAACTCTGTTTTACGATTCCATTTTTCTGGTTGGTTTCCTCCGCCCGGATTGATAAAGTCGGTAATGCCAACTCGCTGCGGATATTTTCCAGTCAGCATACTCGCCCGAGTCGGTGAGCATACCTGGCAAGTTGAATAAGCGCTGGTAAATCGGGTCGCACGTTTGGCCAATCGATCAATGTTTGGGGTTTGGTAAAAGCTACTCCCGAAACAACCCACGTCGGTCCAACCAAGGTCATCGACCAGAAAGACGACGATGTTAGTCCTTTTTTTTTCGTGGGGATCGGAGGCTATTCCATTCGAAACCAGACCGAACAAAACGAACGCGCAATAGAAAGTTAAAATCAAACGCATAGAAGTGATTTCCAATAGGGGGCTCAATGGTTCATGATTCGCTGCCCTCTTATTCTATTAGATTGTTGATCGGATCGAAGCGGAGTATCAAAGTGGTCGGAACGGGCTGCTGATGGCAGTCATTTGCGGAACAACCTTCACCTAACAGCCCGTCCCTTTTTCGTTTATTTGATGCAAACTCTTTTTACTCACCGTGGTTGGTTTAGCGTTTGATCAGCGAAAAGTCGGTCCCGCGATTCGATCACCCCGATTGTGACAGTGGGAACTGCAGAGTTTCCTGTAGTCTCACTCACTTAAAAGCTTGGATTCGGTTATCTGGATTGCCAGTTGGGTTAAGCTTTGGGCCACTCGGCAACCTTGCCGTTATTTTCTAAACTCGTTAAGTGGCTAAAGGTTTCGAACTTGCATGAGAATTCGTCGATTCTTCCAATTCCAACTTTTTCATGTGCTGGTCTTGATGACGATGTTGGGCCTCGCCCTGTGGCGAATGGAAAAAATAGGCCTTGAAACCTGTGTTGTTGAAATCATCGAAATCGGACAGTGGGAAGAAGACTCAAGTTCCGGCCCTGTCGTATATTGGGACAAGATTCATTTTCGATATCTCCGCCCCAAACATATGGGGGATTATGATATGGTGCTGATTTTAAAGCCGTTCCCTGCCGCTTCCGCCCTCCAAGAGGGGCAGCAATTTCAGTTTCAATTACGGACAGAGGCATTCCTTTGGTATCGCCGAGAGCAACCCTTGCCCCTGGTTTTCGAAAGACTGAACCTTCAGCCTGCTCAAATTGAAGAAATCATTTCAGAAAAGAATTGGTCTGGGGTTCATTCCGATCCGGAGCCGTAATGCAGACCTTTTTTCGAGACGGATTCATGCTCTTGAGTTGGCTTTGGTGCCTTCTGTTCTTGGTATTTCTGGATGACCAAATTGGAATGCTCGCCTACATTGCTGCGGGTTTGCTGCTTGGATTTGGATATTTTTTTTGCTGGCGATCTCATCTATCGAGCATCCGATGGATCTCGACTTTGGTTTTGCTGGCAATTTGCATCAGCGTATTCGCAACGATGGTTCCCAGACACAATCGCGAATGGGGATTAGCTCAATCCAAACTTCCTAAGATCGAATTTTCGGCAAATCAGTCATTCGTAACGATTAGCAATATCCGATCGAATCGGCATAACGATCCAAATCGCGTCGAATACTTTGATGCCACGATTGAGTTAGCCAAAATTAGAGCGGTCTGGTTCGGGGTGGATCGTTTCACATCGTTCCAACCTGTTGCTCATACGTTTTTAAGTTTTGAGCTGGAGTCGGGGGAGCATCCAGTTGATTTTCTTGCATTTTCGATCGAAACAAGACGCGAAAAGGATGAACTAAATTATTCGCCGCTTCGAGGTATGTTCAATAATTATGAAACCATCTACGTCATTGCGGATGAAGAGGATGTTCTGTCGGTCCGTTCCAACATTCGCGAGAACGTCGTGCAACTTTATCCGGTTGCTGCATCTGCTGAGCAAGCCAAAATCATGTTCGTTGATTTGCTGGAGCGAGCTAAAACGATCGAAAGGCAGCCTGAGTTTTACAATACAATTACGAATAATTGCACGAACAATATTGTTTACCATGCCAACAAATGCCTCGACGAACCAATCAGTTTTTGGCAGCGTGGCGTTGTGTTTCCTGGTTACGCAGACTGGCTTGCTTATCAACACGGGCTGATTGCGACGGATCTGGATTTTCAAGATGCCAGGGAAGAATTCCGAGTTGACCAGCGAGTCAAAGAATACGATGGAAACGGCAATTTTTCAGATTTCATCCGCGGTCGTGAGTGAAACTGAGTGTGATAGAAATGGGGTCATTTGAGCATGTTCCGAATCATTTCGTTGGTCGGAACCCGGTCTGATAGCCCGTCATTGAGCGATGCGTTTTGCTCAATCTGTTCATGTCATTCATGTCATACCTCACTGACGTGTTGGTTGGGATATCCAGTTGTGTCAGGCAGTCCGATCTGACCAGCTACTTCCTGCTCATGCTCGGGGTTCCCCCGAGTGCCCTATTACCGAGGGCCTACGATTCCAAATAAGTGTCATAGGGTCTTGCCAGTCAAAGTCGCTGATCCTCTTCTTTTCTGGATGATAAGTCCACTCGTTATCGCCATTCTTTGAGCCCTTTCTCAGTTCGCCGGGTCGGGGTAAATTGAAGAACATATTGATTCAAGTTTTTCCCGATCTGAGATTTCCATGCCCAAGCTGACGATTAACGACATCGACGTTTCCGGTAAAAAAGTATTGATGCGAGTCGATTTTAATGTCCCCTTGGATAACGACTTGAACATTACCGACGATCGCCGGATCGAGATGGCGTTGCCAAGCATTCAATCTGTGGTCGACCGTGGGGGAAGGTTGATACTGGCCAGTCACTTGGGGCGTCCAAAGGGGGAACCTGACCCCAAATTCAGTTTAAAACCGGCTGCAATGCGGTTGGGAGAATTGTTGGAAAAACCAGTCTTTTTTGCTACCGATACGGTGGGTCCGGATGCGACTGTCAAAGTTGCTGAATTGGGCAACGGTGATGTTTTACTGCTGGAAAATCTTCGATTCGATGAACGAGAGAAATCGGGAGACGATGCCTTTTCGGCCCAACTTGCTTCCTTTGCCGACGTCTATTGCAACAACGCATTTGGAACCTGCCATCGCGAACACGCATCCATGTTCGGAGTTCCCAAAGCGATGGGCGGAAAGCCGAAGGTGGTTGGTTCACTGGTCGAAAAAGAGATCAAGTACTTGAGCGAAGTCATCGGAAACCCTGAACGACCTTTCGTAGCGATCCTTGGCGGTGCAAAAGTTTCAGACAAAATCAAAGTTATTGAGAACCTGATCGAAATTTGCGACTCCATCATTATCGGAGGGGCGATGGCTTACACGTTTTCACTGGCTCAAGGAGGGCAAATCGGAAAAAGCCTGGTAGAACCTGACAAGGTTGAATTGGCTAAACAGCTGATGGATCGGGCCGGTGAAAAGCTTGTTCTTCCGGTCGACACTCACTGTGGAGATGACTTTAGTAAGGACTGTAACAAGCAAGTTGTTGCCGCCGGTGAGATTCCTGACGGTTTCGAAGGGCTGGATATCGGACCTGAAACAGCGAAGAAATTCGCGGCAATCATCGCGTCCGCTAAAACCGTGGTATGGAATGGTCCAATGGGGGTCTTTGAGATGCCGCCGTTTGACGAGGGAACCAAAGCGGTCGCTCAGGCCATCGCCGATGGGAACTCAGTGAGCATTATTGGCGGAGGAGACAGTGCTGCGGCAATCGCCCAACTTGGATTTGAGGATTCGGTGACCCACGTAAGCACCGGTGGCGGAGCGAGTCTGGCTATGCTGGAAGGAAAAACGTTTGCGGCCGTCGAAATTTTGGACGACCAATCTTAATTCATCCCAAGAGCTTCCATATCAGGAAGGAGTCGCTCGGTGACGAGAATTCATTGGCGAATCGAATATGCTGGACAATGCACCAATCAAGTCGATGCAGCATGATGGTTTTACCATCGAAGGATATTCTCGCGCCGCTGTCCAGTCCTATTGGCGAATCCCGGAATTGAAACTGGGGTTTGACCTGGGAGCCCATCCCTGGGATTTCATGGGAACCTCAACGTGGCTGATTTCCCACTGCCACCTCGATCATATCGCGGCACTGCCTTTATACGTTGCTCGTCGTCGATTGATGAAGATGGCCAAACCCAAAATTTATCTGCCTGCATTTGCGGTTGAACCCGTTCGTAAAATGCTGGCCACATTTGAGCGATTGGATCGAGGGCGAATGCACTGCGATTTGATCGGAGTTGAAGGGGGCGACGAAATTGAACTTAGCCGCGAACTTGTACTCAATGTGTGCAAGACGAAACATACGGTTCCCAGTGTCGGGTTTGTAGTCTCTGAGCGACGTCGAAAACTGAAACCAGAATATCATGGACTTGCAGGCGACAAGATTCGCGATATCCGCCAATCAGGCACCGAAGTAACCGAAGAGTTGCGGTTTCCGCTGGTGGGTTATACGGGAGACACTTCACCGGAAGGTCTCGATCAAAATCCGATTTTTTATACAACCAAGATCTTGATTACGGAAATGACTTTCGTGGCAGCCGATCACCAGTCGCACCTTATTCATAAGAACGGACACATGCATCTTGACGATTTTGTCAAACGACAGGATCAATTTCAGAATGAGTTGGTCGTGGCCGGTCACTTTAGCACTCGGTACAGTAGGCATCAGGCCATCAAAATTGTCAAAAAGAGACTGCCAGATCTATTGAATGGCCGTCTGCAAATTTGGCTGTGATCCGAACTGCCATTGGAAATCATGGAAGTGACTCATCCAGAATCATTCGATTCCTTTCGCCCTAAATCCAGTCCACGTTCGGCCTACATTCACATACCTTTTTGCCGTCAACGTTGCGGCTACTGCAACTTTGCGTTGGTGGCGGATCGGGATCGTTTGATTAACCCGTTTCTTGATGCTTTGGAAACCGAATTGGGATGGCTAGATCGAGAGTTTGAGTTGGATACGCTTTTTCTGGGAGGAGGCACACCGAGCCATCTCAACGAGCAACAACTTGAGCGGCTTGCTGCGATTATCGGTTCGCGGTTTTCGCTGACGACTGGTGCCGAATTTACAGCCGAATGTAACCCCAACGATTTGAATGCAAAGAAAGCTGAATTATTGGCGGGATTGGGTGTCAATCGAATCAGTCTGGGCGTGCAGTCTTTTCAGCCAGGCAAACTGAAGCAATTGGAACGAACTCATGGTGCCAAAGATGTTTTTGCCGCAATCGAACAGGCTCGAACGTTCGCCCGAAGTGTTTCTATTGATCTGATTTTCGCAGCTCCGAACGAGACGATGGAACAATGGGAATGGGACTTAAAAACAGCTGTCTCTGCGCGGCCTGATCACGTTTCAGCCTATGAATTGACTTTTGAACCCGGAACCCAATTTTTCAATCGTCTCAAAAAGGGGAAGCTGAATGAAGCTGACGAAGAATTAAGAAGAGTGATGTACGAAACGGCAATGGAAAAACTGGCCACCGGCGGTTTTCTTCAATACGAAGTATCCAGTTTTGCGCGGTCCGAACATCGCTGTCAGCACAATTTAATTTACTGGAGCGGAAACCCTTATTTTGCGTTCGGGCCCGGCGCATCGCGATTTGTCGACGGCGTGCGTGAAACCAACCATTCGGGCACTTCACGGTACATCAATAGAGTGCTTCAGCAAAAATCGCCGGTCGTTGATCGAGATGTTGCCTCGGGCAGGGACCGTGCGATTGAATTGTTGTGGGTGGGACTGAGGAGGAATGACGGTTGGGATTGCAATCAGTTTCGAGAAAAGACTGGATTCGGCATCCCGGAATTATTAAGCGAATTGCTTCCTTCATTGGCCAACAGGGGACTGGTTGAAATAGATAGCCACTTCCGATTAACGGCTGAAGGAAGAATGGTCGCCGACTGGGTTACTTCTGAAATTCATGATCTGAGTTCAGGCGATTGACTCGATGCGGAAAGACCGATGGTGTTTGGGAATGCCGTGGATACTGTGCGATTCAGTTTAGCGAATCATGATCTGGTTCGGGGACGGATTTTTCACTCACTTGCTGGTTAGGAATTTCAGCCAGCGCTTCCAAATCCGAAATTTTTTGTTTGGTCGATCTCAGTTCACGACTACTAATGGCAACAATTTCTTCGTAGCCTTCAACGCCAGCAAACTGAAGCGTGATTTTCGAAAGAAGTCGCTGCGCACTTTGTAATTCGCCCAAGGAGTTGGCGGTGGTTGCCTTGGCGATCAAATCACTTAGTTTGTCAATTTGAGTCGGTAATATTTCTCGAGATTCCAAGGCCTCAAGCCTCGATTTGGCCTCGAAGAACACATGCCGCTCATTTCCGTTTGGATCAATGACAGCTACCAGTTCGGTCAACGTATCGACAGCTCGACCGATTTCGCCAGCTTTTTCCAGGCGAACAGCTTTGACAAACAATTGAACATTTTCACTGTACAGCGGATTGGTTGTTCCATTTTCCGCATTGAGAACCAGCGACTTGCGACGTGCGTCGTAGTACATCGTTTCCGCATTCTGGGAATACTGATCCTTTCGATCGATCACTTTTTTTAGCAATTCACGGGCTTTTGACCAGTTTTCAGGATCATCGGTCAGCATCAAAAGATTCGCTTGTTCGATCAAACCAGACGAAGCGGGCGGGATCATTGCTCGACCAGCAAGGAAAACAGAGGCGCCAAGAATGGCCACGAGTGCCAAACCCTGAAAAGCGGCGGTTTGGAAAAAGAATGGCTTTTCGGATTCATCACTTGCAGGTGCAATGCCCAGAAGTTGTTTTGCCTCGGTCTTATCTTCGCCTGCAGTAAGTGCATTAAATCCGCCTGAGATTTGAGCGACGGCCGCTTTTTTGGAGGCACTGATTTTTTGAATCTCTTCGAATCCAAGCACGATCGCCCGGGCAGAATGAGGCCGATTGGAAGGATCGGGATCCAACATCTGCGTCACCATTTTGTCCAACCAGATCGGACAATTCATCACGTTCTTGGCGACTGAGGGGGCCGGAGCGTCCTGTTTCATTTTGGCCAGTCGTCCCATGGTGTCAGGAGGGTATGGGAGTTTACCGGTCAACATTTCGTAAAGAATGACGCCAAGGGAATAGTAGTCCGATTTTTCGGTCGCTCCTTCCTGGAACTGCTCAGGAGCCATGTAAGCGGCTAGATCCAGTTCGCGTCGGCGGGTCGAATCCCATCGCCTTCGTTTGGCTCGATTAAGGCGTAGGTCTGAGATTTTGATTCGGTTCGAATCGGTGACCATGATTTTTTCAGGAGTCAGTTTCGAGTGGATCAAATTCTGCGAATGAAGGAATTGCAAAAATTCAGCAATCTGGCGCCCATACTCGACAACCAAATCAGGTGCTAACCTGCCGCGTCGCGCAAGGATGCTTGAAAGTGATTCACCATGAACTAATTCGGTTGCAAAAAAGATTCGTTCCTGGTCGACACCCGCTCCAAAAATGGTCACGAGATTCGGGTGCTTTAATTTTTGCAGTTCGTTCACCTCACGATTGATTTTATCGACCGCATTATCCCATGGAACCGATGGCGGTATTTGGATGAACTTTAAAGCTACGTCGCGGTCCTGTTCAGTCTGTTTGGCATGATAAACTTTGTGTCGTCGATTGCCGAGCTTTTTAATAATGAGGAACGGTCCAACGTAGCTGTTTTCCACGAGACGATTCTGGGATGAAGAGGTGAGGTGGTTGAACGAGGCAGCCCCGAAATTTAGATCGCTTGCCACCACCCTTCATTGAAAGACCCAAACATTGTTTTTTGATTGAGATCCCAGTCGCAACCGATTGAAAATCGAGATGGAGAACGAATTCACTTTCCCCAACCCATTGTACCGAATTAGGGAATTTGAAGTAAAGATTTTTCACGGATTGTCGACCGCCACGTTTGCCAATAAGGAACCCAGGTCATTTTTGTGTGAAAAAATGAAAGGCCGTGGTCTCAGAGGACAATTTGATTTTGAGACCCTGGGGTATTTGCGACCTTTTAGATGGCGAGTTTTGTACGTCTCGCAGGCTAAGGCCCGAACTTTGAGACGAGTGGCGGTGATACGAATCGAAGGCCAACGCATCAACCGTTGGATTTTCCAATCCACGATCTTCAGCCGTTCTAAGGCTGGTTGCGGACCGGAAACGCTATTTGCGTCGCTTTTGTTCGAAAGCTAGGGGTTACAAATAGGGTGACGCTAGGTAAAAAAAATTGAAGAGTTGTGGGAATTATTCTTCGTCCGAAATATCAAGTTCAAACATCGCTTCCGGGTCGAGATTGATCTCTTGGTCATCTTCGGTACGTATAAAGATGTAGTCCCGTTCCCAGGTGACGCCATTGACCTTGGCCCCAATCACTAAAGTGGCTGATCCATCAGGACCGCTAATTTCTCCTGAAAGCTCAATTTCTTGGGGCCCTTTTGTGGCAATATTCATTGGCTGTTTCACGACGGCGGGTGTGCCGGTCACAAGCTGCACTTCTGGAGATTCGGTCGCGAGCGTCACGTTTTCAGTTTGAAAATCAGTGAAAGGTTTATAGATGACCAAGTAGACTCCCAGCCCGATCCCACAGCAAACCAAAAATATCAATCCAAAACATCCGACTGCACCGAATATCCAATACTTGGAGTTGGACTTAGTTGATTGGGGTTGCGAGATCGGATTCTCATTGGTCGTCACGTTTTCGAATTCATGACTCATGCTTGGTGCCCATTTGAAATTGGTTAAGTGATTGTGTTATCGAGAAGACAAATTGACTGTTTGGCCTTCTGTTGCGATCTGCATTCCTGCGTTTTTGATTTGCCGTCTGGCAGGATGGTCAGGTTGCAGTACCGGATTGGTATGATTGAAGTGGATGAAGTTTACCTTTTTTCGCTGATTCGAGTCGAGTGCGGAAAAACGACTGATCGATTCGGCGACAAAAGGGTGAGGAATGGTAGTCATATCTCTTCCCGGTATTTCTCCATTTTCAAAGAAGGTTCCATCCAGAAAAGCGATGTCGACTGACTCTACCATTTGTTCAATCGACTCATTCCATCGTGACCATTTATCAATGTCGGGCAAATAAATTACTTTTTTGCGCGGCCCGATAATCTCAAATCCGACTGTTTCTGAAAATTCATCCCGGTGAGGGACTTGAAATGGCTTTACCTGAATCCGAGGGTTCAGTGAAATGGGCTCGTCGGCAACAAGATCGATCAATCGAATATTTTCCAGTTCGACCAACTGGCTCCACGGTCCATTTCGTTTGAGAAACGATTTCATTCGAGGCATCACATACGTAGGCACCTGCCTGGTTCCCATGACTTCTCGCCCCAAATGAATCAATCCAGCGTAATGACCGATGTGAGCATGCGTCAAAAAGATGCCGTCGATCGGTCGAGATCGGTTCGTTTTTGAACGAAGTTTTTGCGTCAAGGTTTGCAACTGAAACGGAAAATCAGGTGAACAATCGAACATCCAACATTGTCCCCAATGATGGTCGATCAGCCCCAGGCAACTGACTTGCCGGCGTAGTTCGGGGTGCAGCCAAGCGTTTTTGCAACAGGATTTGAAGCATCCGGCTTGCGGAAATCCGGCATCCTGAGCAATCCCCAAAACTACCAATTCGACTGGTTTGGGTTCATCGGCCAAAACAGAATGCGTCAACGTGGTCCAGAATAATATCGCCCCCAAAAGACTGCTGATCCCCCGTTTCCACGATTGGCCATTGCCGAAATTTGCTCGATCTTGACAGCTAGAATTGGCGTTGATACCGTAACGGTCCTCGTTGATGATGCAATTTGTTTGATGTTGACTGATCAAACTATAAGAAGTGTTCATAGTGCGGGTTTTGGTCAAGTCAAGATTAATAGAGTCAACGGGCCCGTAGCTCAGCTGGGAGAGCGCTACAATGGCATTGTAGAGGTCGTCGGTTCGATCCCGATCGGGTCCACTTTAGCAAAATAGAATGGTCAAACCCAAAGGGAAACTTTTGGGTTTATTTTTTTGGTAGATTACCAATCGGTAACGAATTCTGACCGGCCCCGACCATCCCGACCCCAGGCGGCTACACAGATTCTCTTAAGCGGCGAAACGACTGAGAAGTGAGATGAGTGCAGAATCTGAACGACTTTCCCAGGACCAACAACGTGTTGCCAACTGGAAACGATGGGGGCCCTATCTATCAGAACGGCAATGGGGCACCGTACGTGAAGATTATTCAGCCAACGGAGATAGCTGGAATTACTTGACCCACGAAATGTCTCGGTCCAAAGCCTATCGCTGGGGTGAGGATGGGCTCTTGGGGATTACCGACCGACAAAACCGTCTTTGTTTTGGGTTGGCACTCTGGAATGGCCAAGACCCAATTTTGAAGGAACGACTCTTTGGTTTAACCGGCCCCCAAGGCAACCATGGAGAAGACGTCAAGGAGTGCTACTTTTACCTCGACAGCACTCCGACGCATTCCTATCTAAAAGCACTTTACAAGTATCCTCAGCAGGAATTTCCTTACGAGCTTTTGGTTCGATCCAATGCGAACCGTTCCAAACAGGAGTTGGAATTTGAATTAATCGATTCAGGCATTTTTGACGAGCAAAAATATTTTGACGTCGTTGCCGAATACGCAAAAGCTGATCCTAACGACATCTTGATCAAAATTTCGATCACTAATCGAGGGCAGGAGGCTGCGAAAATTCACTGTCTGCCGACATTTTGGTGCCGTAACACTTGGTCGTTTGGTCGAACCGGAGAAGAGGGGTACTGGCCCAAACCAGACATGAGAGCGGTCGACGAAGGGCATGTGGTGGTCGATCACGTTTCATTGGGCAGGTTTCGGTTTCTGGTCGATCGCGGACCTGACGGCGAACCGGTTGAGCTATTGTTTACTGACAACGAAACCAATCGACAAAAACTGTATGGGGAACCGAATCGATCTACCTACGTCAAAGACGCATTTCATCGGTACGTGATTGGCGGTGATTCCAATGCTGTTAATCAGAACAAAAAGGGGACGAAAGCAGCGGCTAACTTCAAGCTTTCGATTGAACCTGGCAACACAATTCAATTAAGAATGCGAATTTGCCACGACGACTCTTTTTCAAAACTTGAACGGACTGACGCCAGAATTCTGGGAACCGATTTCGAGACTGAATTTGAAAACAGAATTCGGGAAACAGACGAGTTTTACGATCGTGTGTTGGATACCATTCCCGTGGGTGAACCTCGCAGGATTGCCAGACAGGGTTACGCTGGGTTGTTATGGACCAAGCAGTTTTACTTTTACTGCGTCAAAGATTGGCTGGCCGGAGATCCCAACCAACCGGCTCCTCCTAAACAACGCATAACAGGGCGAAATTCGCAGTGGATTCATATGTTTAACCGGGACGTCATTTCGATGCCCGACAAATGGGAATATCCATGGTATGCGGCGTGGGATTTGGCCTTTCATATGATCCCATTTGCCGCAGTGGATGCTGAATTTGCCAAAAAACAACTACTGCTTTTTTTAAGAGAGTGGTACATGCATCCCAATGGCGAAATTCCGGCTTATGAATTCGCATTCGGAGATGTAAATCCGCCGGTCCACGCCTGGGCCGCACTTCGGGTGTATCAAATTGAAAAATCACAGGGGCGTTGCGATCGCCAATTTCTCGCCCGCATCTTTCACAAATTGTTGATTAATTTTACGTGGTGGATCAATCGCAAAGATAAGGACGGCAACAACATTTTTACGGGCGGATTTCTTGGCCTGGATAATATTGGTGTTTTTGACCGGTCCAAAGAATCCCCACTGGGAGGCCATCTCGATCAGGCTGACGCAACCGCATGGATGGCATTCTATTGTTCCACCATGTTGATGATTTCGATGGAATTGGCTCGAGAGGATTCAAGCTACGAGGACGTTGCTTCCAAGTTTTTCGAGCATTTCGTTAATATCGCCGACGCCATGAATTGCCTGGGAGGGCGTGGACTTTGGAATGAAGAGGATGGATTTTATTACGATCATTTGCACAAAGAGTCCGAATACACACCTGTGCGGATTCGGTCTTTGGTTGGCCTATTGCCCATGGTTGCCGCAGCGGTTTTGGACGTCGATTTGATTCACCAGCTGCCTGGATTTCACAAACGGATGAATTGGTTTCTGAAGAATCGTAAGGAACTGGTCAGTCAGATTACCTACCTGGAACGCAGGGGTGACATTCCAAAATACATGCTGGCGATTCCATCCCGGCGTCGTTTAGAACGGCTGCTCTCCTATATGCTGGACGAAAGTGAGTTTCTGAGTGAGTACGGAATTCGATCGATGTCTAAGGTTCACAAACAGCATCCATTTCAAATGCAACTTGGCGATCAACATCACTCGGTTCAGTACACTCCGGGCGAATCTGATAGCGGATTGTTTGGAGGAAACTCGAACTGGCGAGGTCCTATCTGGTTTCCGATTAATTTTTTGTTGATCGAGTCTCTTGAAACCTACCACGATTTTTACGGTGACACGTTTACAATCGAGTATCCGACTGGATCAGGCAATCGCATGACATTAGAAGAAATTGCGTGTGAATTATCCGGCCGACTGGCGAAAATCTTTTTACCTGATGAAAACGGAAATCGCCCTTTGAATGCCAACGATCCTCGATACGCCAAGGATCCGGCATGGAAAGATCACGTTCTGTTCTACGAGTATTTTCATGGCGATACTGGACGCGGGTTGGGGGCCAGTCATCAGACTGGATGGACCGCTTTGGTGATCAATTGCCTGGAAAAACAATTTCAGATTTGTGGCCAGTAATACCTACCAACTGATTTAAAGAGAAGCCATGAGTTCATCCGAAGAATCGCTCGATGTGATCGCGGTGGGAGCCCATCCTGATGATTGTGAAATCGGTTGCGGTGGGACGCTGGCAGCATTGGCCAGTGTTGGACTCAAAGTTGGAATCATTGACCTGACCAATGGAGAACCGACACCGAATTGCCCGGATCCGGCCATCCGAATTGAAGAAGCGAATCAGGCAGCCGAAGTTTTGGGGGTGACCAAACGAGTTATTCTCGATTTGCCTAATCGAAAGCTGTTCGACACGTTTGACGCTCGGTGTGCTTTGGCGATCGAATTTCGAAAGTATCGACCGAAGATCGTGATCGGTATCGGCGGAAAAACTCCCACCGCTTCGCCTGATCACTGGCAAGCGATGCAGATCACTGATGCGGCAGTGTTTTATAGTCGTCTTTCGAAATGGGAAAACCACTTCGACGGATTACCGGTTCATCGAATTGAAAGGCAACTCTATTATTCTTTCTTTTTCGAATCGGATTGGTCAGGCGCGGGGCCACGTCAGTTTGTTTACGACATTGGCAATCACCTTGAAACCAAGATGCAGTCGGTAGCCTGTTATCGAACTCAATTTCCCGGCGAAAAGAAATATGTATTCGAAAGAGTTCGGTCGATGGCGATTGCGTGCGGTCAGTCAGCCGGTTTTGTGGCGGGTGAGCCCTTGACATCGGTACGTCCGTTGGGAAGCCAGAATTTGTTGCAAACGCTTGGTTTAAGTTAGTCTATCGGATGATCCCGCTTTCAATTTAGTTCGGGATTTCATGGCACCATCGCAAGCGCTGAGTCGGGGCTTCCAAGCTTCCTCAGAGTTTTATCGCAGGATTCACGGGAGCCACAGCTAAACGTACCCTTACACTGTCGGAACGTCTCGATTCAAGTTCGCTTGGTGTGCTGGTAGCTCTGCAGGTTTGGTCAAAGTACTTCCCGAGGGAATTCTACGATTTTGATATCCGATGTTGGTATTTCGATTCGATTTCCCATCCATTGCAGCAAAACACTTTGATTGGAAATTGATTCGAGTTGAAATGTCCCGCTACTTCCAAATCCGAATTGTTGTCCATCGTGCAACCGAATCATCCCACAATCTGGATTTTGCAGATTGGGTTTACGAAGCCAAAGACTAGGTACATTATCTGGCCAAGCTTTTGCGAACGCGATACTGTTGATCTGGGGTGATGGGTCCTCGTCCCCTTCTTTTTCTCTTCCTGTGAACAAAGGCTGCTGAATTTTGGTGGCATCTTCTGCCCACTGGAATCCTTGTTGGTTGATCGCGACTTTGTCAGCGATTCGGCAAGTAGGAAACACGAGTACATTTTCTCCTTGATCGAAGTCTCCTGCGACGGGGTATCTCAACGGGTTCTTGGATTGCCAGATTGCTTCGATTTGACTTCGTTTGATGCTAAGCGAATCGAAGTCAACGCTTTGGAATTCTTGTCCAGGTGTTACAAAAATTACGCTTCGATCTGGCAGACGTACGGCCCAAGGCAGCGAATCCTTGGCTGCCGCGGGATTGGATGGGACTGATCGTTCCGATTTCGGATTGGGAAACTGAATCAATTGAATTTCATCTAAATCAAATTCCATCGTGGTATCCGAACGGATACTGACTTTTTCATTTGCCACTTTTAATACTTCGCCAACCACGAGGTCTCCATTTTTCAATCGAAGCGAAGGTTTTTCATTTTCGATGGGTGTCAGGATTTCAATTGGCGGCGAAAAGTTGACGCAATCGACCGCAAAATCGTCATCGATGGTTCGATCGACTCGGAATAAATGTGGATTAGAAAGGATTCGCACAAACGATATCAATTCGTTGGATTTGACTCCCGAAAAGATACAGTTTTTGTCTGTTGCTTCCACGCACGCGAGCATCTGTCCGTCGGCGTTGTAGGCTTCGACAATAATGTCACGACTATGGTTAACCCGGGCAATAAAAAGTCCGAATTCTTTGACTCCTGCCGGAACGGTGGGGCGGTCGGGGACACAGAATCGAAACTCCATGACACCACGAAATCGGCGAGCAAAATTCCCTGCGTTTAGGAAAGAGCAAATCGAATTCGCGCGCGGCGGTAATTCAGGGAATTTGAAACCGTATCCTGAAATCCCGACATACCCTGGTTTTTCAGTCGCCATCTTGATCCCCCACGGGATGAACGAATCATTCACGTTGGATTTGTTCTCAAGCCGCCGACCAGTTGGCGTTCTTTCGAAATCGACGACTCGCTGCGTTTCCTGGTGAAATTCATTTTGGTGGTCGTGGTGTAGAGTTACACGCACTGCCCCAGTCTTGCTTTGAAATTTTGGTTGACCGCTGATTCGTGAAATTTGGACGATCTGATTTCTGTTGAATTCAAACGGCTTTCCTCGATATTGGCATCGAATAATCGTCTGACCAGCATCTCCTTCTAGCTGGGTACCATCTTGAAGAGTCAGGATATCGAATTCGGATTCGACGTCTGTAGATCGGCCGTCAAGTTCATATAGAATCCGTTCAATTCGATATCGGGTTTCCAGGGAAGGGTGATTGGATTGAGATTCGATCAGTGATTTGAAGGCTCCACCGATCGAAGGTTGTGAAAGTTTCTTTTCAGCATCTTCTCTTTCGGAGTAATTTTCGCTGCCAAGCAATTGGATGAGTTTGCGTGCCTTGGCGACTTGCAGGCTTGCCGGTGACTCGCTGAAATACAGTTTGGACAATTGTTTCAGTGGAATCTGTCGACTCGACATGTCTCCGTTTTCCATGACGTTGGTCCAGTCGAGCGACTGGTTTTCAACGTCGACTGTTAACAAAGATCCTGACTTAAGACTTAGTTGTAATTCATCGGCGGTTCCGGTGGCAGCCAACAACAGGATTGCGATCAAGGACAACAGGACCCTTGGCAGGACATTTACCCGTCGGCACGAATCAACGGATTTCGCATTGGCATCTGGTGCAAAATAGAACAGTCCGATTTTGTTGATGGTCATTCGTTGTTTTCCTGATTCCATTTGGAAACATCAATGTAACGATAGCTTCCATTGTTTTGTTGGGAAAGCTTTTTCATAAAGTGGGTTGTGGATTGATTGGGACCAAGTCCAAACTGGATGCAGTGAACCTGACTGCCGGCTGATGATAAAAATCGTTTTAACATTTTTAGTTGGCCAGCATTGAGTTCAGGGTAACCTCCATCGGTCATCAACACGATGATATCCGGCTTAAAATAAGTGGCAGCCATTAAACCATTTTCGTGATTTGTTGATCCGAAAGCGGTGAGATTTGAAATGTAGCCCGGCACGCCTTTTTTATTTTCTTCATTGGCCGCCAAAAGCTTTCTTGTGTTCATGGTGACTGTCTGCTGGTGGTAACCCACAATCTGGAATTGGTGATTAGGTTGCAGCTGATTGATCGCATATGAAAGTTCGTCTTTGGCGGCATCGATCACACCGAGACCTGACGATCCCATGCTTTTAGAACGATCGAGCACAAACACAAACGATCTGCCAGATAGGCCCGGGGTTCCAAAAACGCTGATTGTGGTCGGTTCCCCCTTGGGTTGCTGGCTGGCGATTCTGGCTTGATCTGCCCGAATCTGTTTGAGGTCTTCGTCGGACAATTGGTAGGTGCTGTTTACCCGGGCATTGCTATCGATATCGACCATCGAATTGGCATCCAGTTGGCTCGCTTCGATCGCTTCCATGCCCGGCAATTCCGGTCGCGACTGAGATCTTTCGGGTTGTACAACGGAAGGTGGCGGCAGTGAAGCCGGATCGGCTACTGGTTCGGATTTTAGAGATTCATCACGGGTTTCAAAATCACTTGGGTCCAAATATTCCGTCTGGTTTTCATTTTGAATTTCCGTCAAAACGATCCCGGCTCTTCGTAATTCACCTTCGGTACCGGTGGGGCGAACAACGAAAACGGAAAAAAGAATAAGAAAAATAGCTAATAAAAAATGCGTCAACAGCGACATTAAGAAGGGACTCCACTTTCGTGGAGAACCGTGTGGCGGATGAGTCGTCATGATAGGAGCATCATTTTTCATGACTTTATTTTATGTCATCGTCGTTCAGAAAAGGGAAATCAAAACAAGAATGAACCTTTAAATGTCGCTGATTGCCCCTTCCATTCGATTGGCGGCCTCTGGCAGCCCATTGAAACGTTCGATTGATCGTATGCAATAGATCGTAATTCCGATTTGTTTTTTGGAAAAATTAATGAGTTCGTTTCTTTTTTTCGAAACTTTCTGCAACATGTTTGATTGCACTTTGCCGCCATTTCAAATTTGTGGCTAACGCAACAGCCATCAACAATTGGAGACGAAATGTCATTAAAATGGTACTTTTAAGTGGTTGTGGGTTAAAATCGGATGTGGGACACGAAACAATAAAGACAGCGGTTAGGCGGAGTTAAGAATCGTTTTCGAAAGATGGAATCGAAACGCCTGATGCCGAAGAAAAAGAGTACAGGTATTTGCAGATGAATGATCAGAGTTCCGAAACTCAAGCGGAATTAAGCGGCGACGATATCAAATCGCTTGAAAAACTAAGTGCCTCTTACAAATCAGTTCGGCAG
>JBCCSJ010000079.1:0-18551 GCA_039200505.1 Planctomycetota bacterium
CTTTTTCAATCCAATCTTCAAATTGAGTAAAACCGACGGGAGAAACTGCTGGGCAAACGGAGGCTAACTCAAACCCAAGCCGCGATGCTTCGGCCTTTAAGGATTGTGTCAATTTTGCTGCCGTCATAATCACAAACATGCCTAAACTTTTACAAGCTGATTTGACTTTTGAAGCTTGTAACCTTGGCTTCTCCATTTACCGTGGAATAAGTGGCTTGAAGCCGTCATTGGTCCGCTGGATTCTATTTTGCCCGCCCCGGCTAAAATTTCAAAGCGATCCGAACCGGCGTCAAACCAAAAAGCCTTGAATGAAAAATTCATCCTTATTGCTTTTTAACCCCAAGAGGAAGTTATGTTTCGGATTTTCGCCGCAGCCTTAATGGCCGCAACCCTCGTTTTTGCCACTGGCACAGATGTTAAGGCCCAGTCCTTTGTCAATGGATATCAGTTCGGAACCGGAGTCAATGCAAGTTGCTTCGGTAATGGCTTGAATGGATTTAACGCTTTCGGTCCGGTTTATCGAGGTCTTACGACACGACAGGCACCACCTTATTTCGCTCAATTCCCGCCAGTCTATTACAGCGGAATTGTAAAACGACCGTACGGTATTAGCCCATTCGCCGTTCCCGCTGGGATCACACCAGTTGAAATGAATCAACCTACCCCCGTACCCGTTTCTATCAAAAATCCTCATTTCAAAAGGAAGACAACGCCAGCAAAAGTGGAATCCGTTCCCGTGCCAGTTAAAAATAAAATGACTGTCATCGCCAACCCTTTCTACGAAGGCTACGTGGCCAAATAGCTAAAACGGTGACAATCGCGTTGGAGAGTCGTAAAGCAGTCATCAGTAGGATTACGTTATTGCACTGAATTGATGGATTCAATCTTGTAAGTTTGGGGCATCAAGATTGGAAACGCCGCGGGTTCGCTCGCGGCGTTTTTTTGTGTTCGTCCATCAAAATTCTCATCGTCAGCCAACGTTCAAATTTAGTTCGTGGAATTGATTGTCCTGTATTGATCGGTCAGGGATCCTTGCGGTAGACAGCTTGACGATTAAAATCTTGTGGTTTGTCGAGAACCTAAACGAAATAACGAACTGATTGAATATGTCTAAAAAGAACGAAGTCGAAGCCGCAACCCAGGATTTGGATTTTTCCGCTCACAATTATCGAGTGACCTTGGAGACTTCCAAAGGAAATATCGATCTCGATCTAAACCCCTCGGTAGCTCCTGGCCACTGCCGAAATATGATTGGGTTGGCAAAAATCGGATTCTATGATGGTCTGATATTTCACAGGATCATTGAAGATTTCATGATCCAGGGTGGCTGTCCTGAAGGTAGCGGAATGGGGGGGCCCGGTTACAACATCGATGCTGAATTCAATTCAGTCCCGCACGAAGTCGGAGTCCTGTCGATGGCCAGATCATCTTCTCCTAATTCGGCAGGTTCTCAATTTTTTATCTGTCTTGCAACCGTCCCCCACTTGGACGGCCAATACACCGCATTCGGGAAAGCGACTGACGAATCGATCAAAGTCGTTCAAGAAATTGGCGGTGTCGCTACGGACCCGCAGGACCGTCCTCGCGATGAAGTGAAAATCATCAAAGCAACCGTAACGACGGTCTAAAAAGTCTTTTGGGATTCCGTTCCTTTTTTTTGACCAAGGGACCCACCGTTGTCAGCTAAAAAGCTTTCGCCTGAAATTCAGGCCATTATTTCGTCCGTCGATTCTGGCCATTATTCGACAACCGTGATTTTGGTAAAACAGTTTCTGGAAACCACGCCCGACAGTCAACGCGCGTTGCTGGACCTAGGGCATGCACTCGCTCAACTGGCAAGGTTTGACGAAGCTGAAACGGCGTTCACCCGGGCATGCGAGATTACTCCTGACGAACCAAATGACGTAATTTTCGGCCAGTTAGGGAATCTGTTCAAGTTGCAGGGCAAGTTGGATTTGGCTGCCCATTGGTATCAAAAACAAATCGACGCGGACTCCAACGACGCGACAGGTTATGTCTTTCTGGCGAACCTTGAAATGCGCCGAGGTAATCACAACGTTGCGGAAAAATTGCTCCTGACCGCGTTACATTGCGAATCGGGAGTTCGAGAAGAGGTTCACAATTCACTGGGCTTGCTGTACCGAACGAAGCAGAATTTTCGAAAATCCAAGCAACACTTCGAACAGGTTTTGGAATCCGATCCGAAGAATTTGATTGCGAAACAGGGCTTGGAAGATGTCAAATCGGTACTCAGGTTGCTTCCGCAAGACTAGCTTTTCGAATTAGGTCCGCCCCCGTCTGCTTGAAAGCTTTCACCCCTACTCGATTCCGTCGACGCCTACGGCGAATCCATTTATTGATTGGTGACTTTGGCTGACTAGACACGGTTAAACGCGAGTCCGACGATATCCACTAATTACAACGATTATTGCCTAGACGCCATCTTGGCTTTGAAGATCCGTAAATGAATCGCATTTATCTTGACAACGCATCGACAAGCTGGCCCAAGCCTGAATCAGTCTATCGAGCCGTCGATCAGGTTTCCCGAAATATCGGTGCCGCCGCTGGGCGAGGCCTTTCAAAAGACAATGTTCAATCCCAACGAATCGTAGAACAAACGCGGCAACTGGTCGCCGATAAAATTAACGCACCTTCGGTTCAAAACGTGTCATTCGCATTCAATGGAACTGACGCGCTTTCGACCGCGATCTTTGGATTTGTGAAACCGGGTGATCATGTCATCACAACGGCTTCAGAGCATAATTCCGTATTAAGGCCTTTGTACCATTTGCAATCCAGTGGAACGATCGAACTGTCGATCGTTGGCACCCAGGAATCCGGAAAGATCGAAGCGTCTGAGATTGTTGATGCGATTCAGCCTAACACCAGACTGGTAACAATCATTCACGCCAGTAACGTGACCGGCGTGGTTCAACCGGTTCATAAAATTATTTCAGATATTCGCGATGCAGGCTGGGAAAAGATCTGCGTGCTTGTGGATGCTGCTCAATCGCTTGGGCACCTGGAAGTGGACGTCCAAAAGTTGGGTTGTGATTTTTTGGCTGCTCCAGGCCACAAAGGACTGCTGGGACCGTTGGGAACTGGGTTTTTATATTCGTCTGATCGAGTGATCGACTTGGTCCAACCGCTCCGATTCGGCGGAACGGGTACCGATAAAAGTGTTGAGTTTCAACCAACAACGGCGCCTGGCAAATTTGAATCTGGCAATCTGAATGTCCCGGGACTGGCGGGGTTGAAAAGCGGAATGGAGTTTCTTCAATCGGATGAAGGAATCGAAAGACTCAACAAAACTGATCAGTCTTTTCAAATGTTGGTAGAAGGCCTAATGGAAATTCCCGCTGTGAAAATGCAGGGACCCGCGACAACAGAGGATCGGATTCCCGTGCTTAGTATGTCGATTGATGGATTCGACGCCAACGAAGCCGCTGTGATACTCGAGACTACTTGGGGGATACAGTGTCGAGCTGGAATTCACTGTGCTCCGTTGCTTCATAGAGCGCTGGGAACTGAAAAAGAGGGCGGAACCATCCGTTTGAGTTTGGGGCTGTTCAACACTGAGCAGGAAGTTGTCGATACTCTGAACGCCATCGGCGAACTTGGTTCCAGTTTGAAGTGACCGAATGCAGTGTTATTTCAAATTGGATTTAGACAGTTGGCAGCGAAAGCCTGACCAGCCTGCCAATCACTCTTATCGAACGCTTCTACAAAAGGTTGTGATTAGCCCTGTTTCAAAAATTGGTTCATGTCTTGAAAGAATCGCGGGTAAGTTTTCGAGACACATTTGGGGTCCTTAATGATGACCCCGGCTTGTCGCAATCCTACTAACGAGAGACTCATCGCCATCCGATGGTCGTCGTAGGTCTCGATTTCTGCTGGTTGAGTTTTTTCAGGGTGAATGGTCAATCCATCCTCGAATTCATCTACCCGAGCGCCTAGTTTTCGAAGCTCGATTGCTAAATTCCCTATTCTGTCTGTTTCCTTGACTCGGTTGTGAGCAATGTTTCTAACGGTGGTTGGGCCATCGACAAAAAGCGCGACTGCAGCCAAACTTTGTACCGTGTCGCTGATGTGTCCCATGTCGAGATCCGCCCCCTGGGTAGCCGGACCGGTTATCGAAATCCAGTCTTCGCCTTCCGCCACTCGACATCCCATCTTTTCCAGACAGTCGACAAATTCAACATCCCCTTGAAGAGCATTTCGATGAAGCCCAGTGACTTTTGCGGTTCCACCACAGATTGCCGCTGCAGCCCAGAAATAGCTGGCTGCGGAGGCATCCGGTTCGATCGCATACTCCCGGCCTATGTAGCGGCTTCCTTTTGAAAATCGAAAATTTTTCATTTCCGAATCAACATCAACTTCCACACCGAATGACTTCATGACGGCTAAAGTCATCGTAACGTAAGGCTTTGAAATGAGATCCCCTGTAACTTGAATGATCACATCCGATTCGGCTAACGGTGCCGCCATTAACAACCCGCTAAGGTATTGACTGGAAATCGATCCTCCCACTTCGGTTTCACCGCCCGTCAGGCGAATGTTATTGATACGAACTGGAGGGCAACCTCCGAAAGATTCCGCCGTCACGTTCGCCCCAAGCTGATTGAGTGCATCCACCAATGGACCAATAGGACGTTGCCGCATCCTCGGGACCCCGTCCAGGCGATAATCACCTCCATGGATACCGAGCATCGCGGTCAAAAACCTGACCGAAGTGCCACTATTACCAATAAACAATTGGGCAGATTCTTCCGCGAATTTTCCAGCAGAACCAGAAATTGAAAGAGCCTGGCTACCCACACGAGATGCACAATGCGAAGTGTGAGTCACACCGACTCCCAGCCTTTTTAGAGACTCGCTCATAAAATGCGTGTCATCACTTTCGAGGCCACCGACTAGAAGTGATTTCCCCTCTGCCATCGCCGCGATCATCAAAGCGCGGTTAGTGATGCTTTTGGATCCGGGGGGTCGAATTGTCCCGTCAACTCGACTCGAGTGAGGCTGTATCTCAATTTTGTCGATGATCGCGCTCGCGTCTGTTGTCTGAAACTGAATCTATAGAATCCATTAAGCTGGCATCAGCATACAGTCAGAAGTTGAACTATGGACGAATGACAACTGACCGCCCCACGATCAATGCGAAAATTGCGGCTTCACTTGGGGGCCTATTTTCCAATTTTATAGAGGTACCGATCGCTACGAACGTAGAGGGCGTCTCCGGCGATCGCAGGCGAGCCAAGGAACACTTCATCTTCGAAGTTACATTCATTGATAATGTCAGCCGCCCCATTACTATCTCCAGTAACGACCAATCCTTCTTCGTCCAGCTTGATCACGAAACAACCACCTGCCTGAGCGAAAAAATACATGTGTCCGTTAGCTACGACTGGGGTGGACCAATTCGAACCTTTGATCGCTCTTACTTTTTGCACCTGAGTTCCGTCAGCAGTGTTGTAAACCGCCAGCACGCCTCCTCGATTGAGTGCATACAGCTTATTTTTGTAAACGACGCTGCTCATGGAACTGGGGCGAAGTTGAGGCGAATTCCATTCTTGCGACAGCGAACCATCCGGCGATACCGCAAATGCAGTAGTACCTTCGATGGGAACGAATAATTTTCCATCCGAAATAGCTGGAGATGAGATACTGCTAGTTTCGCCTTCGGATTGAAAAGCGGTTTCACCTGTTTTTAGATCGACAACATCGACTCCGGTCGTTGACTGCAGTACGACCAACGATCGTTCGCCAGCTTCGATGATCAGTGGAGATGACCAAACCGCGACCTTGTTTCGTTCCTTAGTCCAAATTGTCACGCCGGTTTCGGCATCCAAGCCCATCGCGAACGAATCACCTTGGCACTCCACCTGAACTACAACGATGCCATCTTTCACGGCGGGAGAAGAAGACATCCCAACATCATTTCCAGCTTTGGGATAGTCGACCGCCAGCCCACGGTACCAAATGAGATTCCCGTCCAGATCCATACAGGCGAGGTCATTGGATGAGTAGAAGGCGTATACTCGTTCCCCATCGCTGGCCGGTGTCGGAGCAGCGTTTGCGCTTAACGGATGACAGAAACAGCGTCCCGTCGCCCAAAATTCCTGCTTCCAGAGCTCTTTTCCAGTTTTGGCATCGACGCAAACAGTTTGCAGTTGGTCCTGATTTTCACCACTGGAGCAAGTAACTATCACTCGATCCCCAATTACGATAGGTCCAGACGCTCCTTTTCCCGGCATCGGAGTCTTGAAAGCGATATTGGTGTTCGCGTCGAAGACTACAGGTGGTTTGGCCTGAGAGACACTTTTGCCTCCAGTTCCTCGAAATTGGGTCCAATCGTCCGCCTGACACATGGTAGGCAAAAATAACAGGAGAGTTGCGATGACCAGTTTGTTCATGTCAGATCCGAATCCAAAAATTGAATGGGTGATTTCTAAGTCGGATTTAATCAAGTAGTTCGTTGTCGACCGAATGCTGTCCGACTTGCCGATGCAGCTTAATCTAAAAGCAGGAATAAGGCCTTAGTACCTCTGAGGAGCTGGTTTAGCTTCAGGAATTGGCTTGCCCGTTGAGTCACAGATTCTCAATTGAAATTGCCAGTCTTGGGCCCACGGTTGAGTCTGTTCGTTCTGACAAACCTTGATCAAGATTTGATTGTCTCCTTTGACCAAGTTGAACTTGCCAACAAATTTGTCAATCGAATCGCTGTTGTGGTAGATCTCGTTCGACATAACCAACTTTCCATTGACCCAAATCTTGGTCGCGTTAGGGGTGCCGATTCGAATCTCGGCCTCCGAATCGGACTCAGCTTTGAAATTCCCGACGGCGTAAACGGTAGCTCCCTTGATTTTGCCGATCCGTTCATTGATGTCGACGATTCCAGTTGGGTGAGCAGTAGTCACGCTCTGCCAATTCGCTTCGTTTCCACTTAGATCGGTGTAGGTTGCGGATAAGTCGATCTCGTTGACGTTGCTTTCGGGACCGTACTGGACGTCGAATCCTGATTGATCTTTATTGTTGAAACAGCCGACCACATTCCACTGATGAATGAAACCCATCTGTTTCTGCAAATTAATTTTGACGCCCAACTTTCCAAGTTCGCCTGCGAGCTTTTGAATTTGGGCAACGTCGCGAGCCTTTCCAAGTGCCAATCCTAATTTGCCGATCGCGATTGCTGGGTCAGATTCTTTCAGGCTTTCGGCTTCCTTCATCAAGGCGTCGATGGCTCGATATCGAAGCGGTAAGCTTGGATCGTCGACCAATCCAGGGATCCACTTTTCCGCGAGTTCCGGATTGCCACTCGTCAGTAAATCAAACGCGAGCAACCGGCCCATTGGGCTGTGGTTGAAGTCTTTGTAGTAGCTTTTAATTTCGGCCTTCGGTAGCGAATCTCCTCGACTGGCGATCTTCGAAATGACGCCTCGAAGCAAATTTTCGGAGATTGAGTTGGCATCATCCATCGCGATAAGAATTGCGGGAATGTCATCGACCGAGGCGTTGTTCAAAACTTGCATTGCTTTGACAGCCGATTCATTTCCGACTCCGTTAGCTTCGACTTTACAGACGGCGGCCAAGGCCTCGGAGAGATTGTCATCTGCCCAACTGGACCCGTTCCAGACCGTGTGGGCCATCGTCAAGATCAAAAACGCCACTACGCAGGTCCGATTCTTCAAATTCATTAGTCGCCCAGTCATTCCGGTTCATTGCAGCCATTAATTCTTGAATAGAAACGTTTTACTTGGTGGCACCGTTAAATTCCAGCCTCCATCCAAAAAAGCAAAAAGCAATTGCGAATTGGCTCATTCTACGAGTGAAAGCATTTTAAGTGGCGTCAGCCATATGGTGATGGACCGGTGGAAAGCAAGAAGAGGATGGCAGTTGAATGGTGGCAGAGTAAAAATGATGGAAGGCCCCAAAGCGGTATTGCGCGAAATAACGAATCTCGATTACCCGCGGGCTAAGGTCGCTACTTCTCGATCACCAATCAAACGATCGTAGACCCTTAAGTTATCAATTGATCCAACCAAGCCATTGGATCGCGAATTCCCTACCGGCTCGTTGGTGTGGAAACGAGTTCCTAAAATCGATGAACCCAAGTGAATGCCACCCGAAAGTGCTCTTAAGGCAGTGGCTTCGCCAAAGCCGAATTTTTGTCCGTTCAAATAGCCTCGTAAACGACCCGCCACACCATCGACAACCAGCGCGATGTGGTGCCAGTCGCCAGAGGAAATGTCAGTGCTAAGGAAGGTCGCAAATCCGGTGTCCCAGGCTCCAACGTAAAGCTTGCCCGCCATCACATAGATGTTCATTCCTCGAGCTGCATTACCTTCTTCAAAAATGACCTGCGGAGTTAATGAATTTGCGTCCTCTGCGTTGACCCAAAGGCTGATCGCTCGACTTTCCAATGGCATTGCAGAAGTGGCAATTGAAATGGAATTTTCACCATCGAACCGGGCACCGAAACCAAATTTTCCGTCTCGTGTTAACGCTCCGTCCGATACCGCAATCTGCGATGGGTTTGCTGAATTGAGAAGAAAATTGCCAGTTTCAAAACGGTAGTCAGCAATCAATCCATTGGTGCCAAACGAATCATTATCTCTTTCGACAACGTGATCGTTATTGGTCTGGTCAATTGAAAACCAACCACCTGAATAGGAATTCTCGGTGACTTCAACGTTTTTGGAATATTGGATCCCGATCGGTAGGTCATTGGTTGCCGAATCTGAAACAATCGCATTCCCCTGAATCGTGACGTTTTTAGCGTTTCGGACTGTGATTGCAGATTTTGACCATTCGTAAAAAGTGTTGTCGAGAATCCGAACATTTCGAATCGCTTCGATGTTCGAATCAACCAACGTGTTGGTTAACGGGTTTTGACCAATCGATGGTTGCGAAGTATCAAATCGGTTGGCTTGAACAGCTACTGTTCCCGTGTGAATTTCGTGGCTGCGATAATTCGAGCTAAAACCGTTGTTGACAAATTGATTCCCTTGAACCAGGAGATTGCTGGGATAAAGCCCTAAAGGCCAGCCCGGCTCGTTGTAGGCGGCGATTGCTTCGTCGCTTAAGCCTTCGTAGATGTTATCAAGCAATTGGACATTGGGCACCGAAACATAGTTTCCGTACCGGCGAGAATTTTTAAGAATCGAATCCTTGACGACTCCTCCGTTTGCTTTCGTTCGGTTGTAGACCGTCACGTCATTTTTAAAGCCCGGTTCATCGGAACCATCTGCCGACTCTAACCCGTTGATTGGTTGGTCCAATAAAACAGACCTGGCTGTCATGGTGAATCCGGGATTCGTGGGATCGAAAACGACTTTGGGTGATACTTCCAATACCTTGGCTTCGCGGATGATTTCCCCCGTTTCGGTATCGACAAAAGTAAGTAGATCGCCAGCCTCAAGTTCCGACTCGCGAATTTCTAAAAGCTGTGTCGTTAGCAACCCAGTCAAAACCAAGCGATTTGGGTTGGTGACTTCCAATACCGTCATTGGGCGGGAGTAGAAATTCATGATGTCGTCGCTGACTCCTTCGAAGTAGGAGTCCTCAATCCACGGACCGATCGGGTTCGATTGCACGTGAACCGCATCCGCATTCAAACTTTTCCATCGTTCCGTGTTTGGGACCTGCGGCAAATCGTCAGGGCGAATCGAAACTGAATTGCCAATGACGTTGAGATTGCTGCTGCCGACCGATGAAATGAATGTCGAAGGCGAAGAATAGGCCGTTACATCAACAAAGCTAACACTGTCGGAACCTAGAAAAACGCCAAAAACCGGTTTGTTAATCCGCCGTTGAAGAATATAACGATCGCCAACTTCCAATCCTTCAGTGTCGGTCGTGTGAATTCGGAATTGATTCCCACCGATAGATTCAAGATCGATCGTCGGGTAATGCCAGGGCGTATTATCCTTGAGACGACCTGCGATTTGTTCATCGACTGCGTAGCCCCAGCCTTGCGAATTGTCCAAAGTAAATGTTGCGTCGGGAGCCAAAAACGCGTCCGTGTTCACTTCCACGGTAAATGTTTTCGCCGTCGCGTTCACATTGGTAATTCTGCCTTGGGTAAACGTTTGAGGGACATTCAGTTGCCCATTGGGTGTTTGAATGGTTTTGGCGTAATCGATCGTTAAATCTTGAAAAACGATGTTACGAGAATCTCGGATAAAAAAGAGAGGACTCTGGTAATCATCGATGATGAAAGATGCTCCATTTCCGTTGAAAACCAGATTAGATTGATTCTGTAGTGTAAATAAAGGTTGACCTTCGGTGCCTTGGGATGGTTTCAAATGATAAACACCGGGCGCGAAAATGATTTCGTTGGCACCATTTTCAACCGCGTAATCAATTGCCCTTTGGATGGCTGCCAGATCGTCAATGTTGTCATTGGGAATGGCTGCCGGCAAATTGTCATACGAACGATTGGCATCAACGATTTCTCCTGTATGGTTCAAAGCGGACAAATCGGGAGGCTGGCGAGGCAGTTGGTAAACGACTGAAAAATCGATTTGATAGGCGTCGAATGTGTGATTGGAATTAGCGCCGACGGCTACGTAAATTGTGTCTCCCTTTTGAAGATACCCCAGGGAAGTATCAAAGTCTTTGACTTCGCCCCCAGATACAAATCGTGTTGGACTAAGATTTTCTCCCTGGTCGACATGGATGAATAATTCGACTCCGTCATTAGAACGCGGCCCGACATAAAGATAGCTATTGTCAATCGCGTACAACCCGCTGGTCTCAACGGTGTATCCAATGATGGTGAACCGATCTTGAAAAAAATCGCTATTGAATCCGTTACCTGGATGCCCGCCGATATCTGTCAATCGAAGGAAGTAGTCGGGGTCGCTATTGAATCCGTCAATGTCTCCGTCAGCGGTGTAAACTTCATTGTTCGCAACAAGCGGTAGATAAGAATCAGAATTTCCAATGCCGCCAGAAAATGGGTTTCCAGGCAAATTTCCAGCCGACCAATCGGTCGGAGCATTCCAATAATAATTCCATCGATAATCACCGCCTGTTTGACCAAAGTCAGATCGGAAGCTGCCAACCGTTTGCTCCAGACTGGTGTCGCGAACAATTTTATAATCCGTGGTGAAATAATCGGCGAACTGTTGCCCATTGGAGCCATAGGCGACATGGATCGTATCTCCGACCGTCAAAAATCCAAGCGAAGTGTCAAAGTAGGATCGGCTGAAGGGGTCGACGACCCCAGAAACAATCGGTTCTTCGCGATTGACGAAAACTCGAAACTCGATGCCGTCACTGGGAAAACTTCGGTTAAAAGGTTCCAGGTCAATGAAGCTATCGGAAACTTGATAGAACCCACTTTCAGAGACCGTGTAAGATGCGATAGCAAATCGGTACTCGGATGAGATTCCATCCCCCGGTCCCGGGTGACCTCCAAACCGCGAAAGGCTCATGTAGGCTGACGCTGGTTCAGTGTTTGGATTAAGATCGCCGTCGGGGGTTCTGCCAAAATTGGTGCCGGTGTCGAACATCGGGAAAAAAACGGTGTCTGGTGAATCCAAACTTCCCGAATTGGTCTGTCCATTAACCGGAGCGTTCCAAGAGTACTGCCAACCGGTTTCGGGTGCTTCTCCGGCGGCCGGAAAATCCGCCGAATACTGAGCAATAATCGCCGCCAGCATCTGCCTCGGTTCAAGGCTTTGATAGGAATCAGAGCCGGCTGTTTTGTGCGGTAGTTTTCGATAACGATTTGCGTTGGCCTGAGCACATCGCTGGATCGTTTTTTGGATTAGTTCATCAAGGAGCGGAATCATGTTGGCAAATCTTGTAAGAATTACGCCAACCCTTGGTGTTCCAGTCTGGAATCAACCTTGCTGAGTGACGCTTTGCAACTCTGTTGCAAATTTGAATTTAGTTACGGGGCGATTGTCTCGGTAGGACTGACTCCCGTTTTAAGTAGACCGTAAAAACGGTCGTTGGTTCCCGAAATATCCTCAGTCTTGATTTTTGTTGCCGCGAGTTTGAATGTCAATCAAATCCTATTTGATCCGGAAAATACCGTGTCAAGATTCGCTTTGATCCGATTAAACCAGTCATTGGGGACCGTAAAGGTTTCCCCCGTTACCGAATTTGAGAATCTAAAACGACCTTTAGCGTTAAGAATTGTCCTAAAACCTGAAAAGGCAGGTCGCGATGGGCCATTTCGGATTTTATTTTCAGAGCCCATTCGAACGGCAATATCGAACGCAAAATTCGTTGAGAGCCTCCACTTTGATCTTTGAATGTCGATTTCATGGAACGCAGATTGACCTAAGACCCGTTTTGCGGCTTCTCAAAATCAATGATTACGTTGGCACCATCGGAGCGAGAAACGAGTGGAATATCTGCTGCTCGTGGCTTTTAACTCAAGCCAACCAGTAATTAAGGAGGAACTCCTTTGGAGTCACAAGTTGAGTAATCTCAGTTTCGCCAACACAATCACAAAGTGACGCAGTGATGTAAACATGGGGTTAAATCCATGGAATTGTAAGGACTCAAAGGATTGATGCCCGAAGGGATGGCAATTCAATTTTTGAAAGTCGTCATACGAGGATGTCGCGAACCACGTGAGCAGGTTCTACTCCCGTTAATTTGACATCCAAGCCCTGAAACTTGTAGGTGAACCTATGGTGATCAATGCCAAGTAAATGAAGCATTGTTGCGTGAAGATCGCGAACATGAACGATGTTGTCAACAGAATGATAGCCCAATTCATCGGTGCCGCCGTGGGAGATCCCTGGACGAATTCCGCCTCCTGCCATCCACATCGAAAACCCTTTGATATGGTGGTCGCGACCGACTCCACCTTTGCCCTGAAACATCGGAGTTCTTCCAAACTCGCCGCCCCAAATAATCAAAGTCTCGTCCAACATTCCTCGTTGTTTCAGGTCGGTGAGTAAGGCCCATGTCGGTTGGTCTGTTAGACGACAACAGACTTTCATGTATTTGTCGAGATCGCCATGATGATCCCAACCACGATGATAAAGATGGATGAACCGTACGCCCCGTTCCGCCAAGCGTCGCGCGAGCAGGCAGTTCGTCGCGAAGCTTCCATCACCAGGAACTGCTCCGTACATATCTAAAATGTGTTGGGGTTCGTCCGCAAAATCAATCAATTGAGGAACGGCGGTCTGCATTCTGAAAGCCATTTCGTAAGCTGCAATTCGCGTTTCGATTTCAGGGTCGGGGCTGACTCGGTTTCGAATTTGATTCAATTGACAAATGGTGTCGATCAATTTCTTTTGGTGTTTACTGGAGATGCCTCCTGGATTTTTAACAAAATGGACAGGATTTCCCCGACCATTAAATTCAACTCCCTGGAATTGGCTGGGCAAAAACCCAGACGACCATTGACGGGATGCGATCGGTTGAGGATTCCGGCCGCCAACACTCGACATGACCACAAATCCGGGCAGTTCATCCGTTTCAGATCCCAACCCATAGTTGACCCACGAACCCATCGACGGGCGGCCGCTAATCTGAGTACCGGTATTCATGAAAGTGTGGGCAGGATCATGGTTGATCTGCTCGGTCACCATTGATTTGATGATGCAGATATCGTCAGCCATCTTGGCATGCCAAGGCAGGTAATCGCTGATGGTTTGTCCCTGCTGCCCGTATCGGTTGAACTTGGCAAGGTGACCTTGAACTCTCAACTGTTGACCCTGCAACTGAGCGATCGGTTGCCCCTGCGTGAATGACTCCGGCATTGGGTTGCCATTCATTCGGTCTAATTCGGGTTTATAGTCAAACGTTTCCAAGTGCGAAGGGCCGCCTGCCATGCAAAGGAAGATCACTCGTTTGATTTTGGGAGTGTGATGGGGAAGATCGAGGTTGATACCGTCCGATGAAGCGGCCGAGGTCTCTTGATTTAGGAGCGATTGCAATGCTAAAGCACCTAAACCAACACCCGAACGTGACAGGAATGTTCGGCGATCGACGGAATTGACTTGCGTAGAATCGACTCGGTTCATGAAGGACATCTTAATTTCGAGTGATGGTTTCGTCCAAGTTAAGTAAGACTCGGCAAACCGAAGTCCAGGCCGCAAGTTCAGCATCGAAAGGATCATCGACGGCCCGGTCTCCAATTTTCGAGATCTGATTCACGGCGTTTTGATCGGATTGAAATTCACTCAAAGCCTGTCGGTAAAGAGATTCAATGACATCAACCTCGGAAGGAGTGGGCGAACGAGAAACGCTCAATTCAAACGCCCACGTCAAACGCGTTTTGAAATCGTCGTCCGATTCATCTAAAACCCGCGTGGCAAAATGTTTGGCGGCTTCGACAAAACTTGGGTCATTCAAAAGAGCCAAGGCAGCCAGGGGAGTGTTCGACCGGGGGCGTTCACAGGTACATTCTTCTCGCGAAGGTGCATCCAGAGCTTTCAACGTCGGGTGAAGGAATTGGCGTTGCCAATGCACGTAAACACCACGACGCCACTGTTTCAAGTCTCGATCATGCTGATAGGCTCGTTTGGGAAAATTCAGGTGTTGGTAGTATCCGGCGGGCTGATACGGTTTGACGCTTTGACCGCCGATCGAACTTGATTCCAGCAAGCCACTGATTGCCAGGGCATTGTCGCGGATGATTTCAGCAGGCAAGCGATACTTGGATTGCCTGGCAAACCACTGGTTATAAGGGTCGTTCAAACGTAACCAATCAGAAGACTCTGAAGACTGCCGATAAGTCTTGGATGTTGCGATCGTTTTCAAAAGAGCCTTCAGGTTCCAATCGGTATCGATCAACTGCAACGCAAGGCGATCTAATAATTCGGGATAAACAGGTGGTTTTCCTTGGCCTCCAAAGTCATCCAAAGACTGGGAAATTCCAACTCCCATGAGCAGATACCAAAGGCGATTGGCCAAGACGCGGGCCGTTAGTTTTCCGGAATCAGAATCTCCGTCAACCAGCCAATTTGCGAGATCGAGTCGATTGGCCCGACGCCCCAATTCCAGCGGGCCTAAAAATTCAGGTACGTTGGGTTGAACGACGGGCCCTGTTTCATCAAGCCAATTCCCACGAGGTAAAAGACGTGTTACACGGGGCTGTTGCAACGCCTGCGTGACCATCGTCCAACTTCCTTGTTTTTCGAGTGCCCTCAGTTTCGACTCCAGCAGCTTTTTTTCCTTATCCAATGCCTCCAAGGATTCCTCAGGACTGCAGCTTAGTGACGTGTCGTTTTGGTTTTGAGAGGCCCCTGCCTCGCGTTTCGCTTTTGCTTGCTTCCATTTTCGATTGATCGCTTGCAATTCTAATTTCGTTCTTTCGTAACTCTGTTTCGACTTACGATCCTTAAAAATCAGAATCTCCGGTGGGCGGCTGGTGGGTAAGCGATTGGTGCCCACACGAAAATGTTTTTCGTCATCGACATCGGCAAAAAAGGCGGCCATCGAATAGAAGTCTTTCGCGGTGAAAGGGTCGTACTTGTGGTCATGACATTGGGCACATCCAACCGTTGCCCCCATCCAGACCATGGAAACATTTCGTACCCGATCGGCTTGGTAAATCGCGGTGTATTCCTTGGGTTGCAGACCCCCTTCATGAGATGTTTGTAAAAGTCGGTTATACCCAGACGCAATTTTTTGCTGCACCGTTGGCTCAGGGAGTAGATCGCCAGCTAACTGTTGACGAGTGAATTCGTCAAATGGCATATTTTGATTGAATGCATTGATAACCCAATCACGATAGGGAGCGATGTTATGGTCTTGATCTCCGTGATAACCTACCGTGTCCGCGAAGCGAACGAGATCTAACCAATAGATCGCCATTCTTTCTCCAAAATGAGGCGAAGCGAGTAATTCGTCAACGACTGTCTCAAAAGCATTTTCAGATGGATCGGCGACAAACTTTTTGACCTGTGCCGGTGTTGGAGGAAGCCCGATCAAGTCGAAATAAATTCTGCGGATCAGCGTAGTACGATCTGCCGGAGGACTCGGATGAATTGGATTGCTTCCGGGAAAATCCATTCCGCCTTTCTCGAGCCGGGCCAAAACCATTTGATCGATCCAATTGTTGCCCCAACTTGAATCACGGACTTCGGGTAATTTACCTCGCTTAGGTGACTTGTAGGCCCAGTGCGCATCCCAGACAGCACCTTCAGAGACCCATCTTGTAAGAAGTTGAACTTCGTTGGCCGTCAAAGGCTTGCCAGTTTCAGGAGGCGGCATCAATTCGTATTCGTCGTCTGATTGGATACGAGCGATCAACTCGCTTTGGTCAGGTTTGAGGGCAACTACGGCGAAATAGTCGCCCAAATTCGCAAAGGCTCCTTCTTGAGTGTCCAGTCTCAATTCCGTTGCACGTGAGGCTTCGTCAGGGCCATGGCAGTGAAAACACTTGTCACTCAAAATCGGACGTATATCACGATTGAATGAAATGGTGGACGGCATCATTTCACTGGGGGCGTTTTTCAGATCTTGCGAAGCGGCCTTGCCGTTCAAAACCAGCAGCAGGATGGCCGAAAATCGAAAAATGTGACCTGTGAGATGCATCGAAAACCAAAAAAACGAGTTAACCGACATTGAACATTTTACTACAGATGAAACGTGAAATGCAGATCTGTTTCTCTAACAACAAAATCGGTCAGCGCATAAAAAAACACCCTCGGCAACGTTGGGTTCCAGGGGGGCTTAGAACTCCGCCGTTAGTCCGAGAGCGATTGGTCGGGTTCGATCTCCGCATCCTTGCTTTGACCGTCTCCGAGTTTACCTTTGCACAACGCTTTAACAGTCGCTTCCGTGCAACTTGAAAAAACTTTGGATGAAATCCAAGCACCCAGGCAAACCAGGTGATTGGTTTAATGAAGATTTATGAATAACCTTCATTTGAAAAGGAGATTATGGGAACCAGAAAATTGGGTCAAGAGAAGTTTAAAGCAGTTTTTCAAATCTTAAGATTATTTGAAAATTACTTCTCGAATTCGAAGTAAGAAAAGTCCGTTTGCTTGGCTCGTTTTTTTATCTTGCCCAGATCCTTGGCAACAGCGTAAATTTCGTATCGGAACCACTCTTTTGGTGCTATCAAAATTTGCTTGGCTGAACGGCAACCATCAATTCCGTCCCAACTTCTATTCGTTTGTTTTCAAATGGACTGGCAATCGGCGATGAACCTTCCATTTTCACTTTCTGGCCAAAAGCGCGGTGGCCTGAGATGGCCGCTCTTGAAAGGTGATGCATCAGGCATGAGTGGCCCATCCAAATACCTGTCGTGCCCAGACCTAAGAATCCTTCCGCAGAGAACCAGGCCGTTCGAAAAAGTAGGCGAAAAGTTTGTCCGCACTGGCAACCACTGATATGGCTTTGGGCAGCTTGCACAAAAAATCGGCGAAATCAGTACCATACGTCTCAAATTCCGGATCGTTTCGTGACCTGATTCGGACCAACTTCGCATTTTCGATCTAAATTTCGTTTATGATCATCGTTGAGTTCGCTGGAACTATTCAATTTTTTCTGAGCATGGAATCATGAAATTATCTATTCGAGTTTTTGCTGGTGCGACCTTGGCTATCACTTCGTTTGCCGCCTGTCATGTTGCGATGGCCAGCCCTCAATCGGTCGAGGTGGCACTGGCAGAATCAAAAGGGAATTCTGTCGACGAACCGAAAGCATCTAAAGCCGAAAGCTATGAGTTCACGATCGAGCACAGCGTCGAAGCCACTGATGTGAAATCTCAGGATAGAACAGGAACGTGCTGGAGTTTCGCAACCGCATCCTTTATAGAATCTGAATTGATCAGACGAGAAAAAGGGATCCACAATCTTTCCGAGATGTTTATCGTCCGAAACATTTATCGCGACAAAGCTCAGAATTTCGTACTTCGACAGGGAAAGGCGAATTTTTCGCAAGGCGCACTTGCCCATGACTTTATTAATTCAGCCCACCGCTATGGTTTGGTTCCTGACGAAGCCTACGACGGTTTAGACGAAGGGATTCAAAAACACGATCACGGAGAGATGGAAGCCGCCCTGAAAGGCATGTTGGAAGCCTTGGTCAAACGATCCAAATTGTCGCCAAAATGGAAAACTGCGGTCGATCGCCTATTAGATTTATATTTAGGACAGGCTCCCGAAAGGTTTACCTACCGTGGACGAAGCTACTCTCCAAAAGAGTTTGCCAAAAGCCTCGAATTCCGAAAAGAAGACTACGTTAGCATTTCGTCGTACACTCATCACCCGTTTTACGAGAACTTCGTTCTGGAGATTCCCGATAACTTTTCAAACGGGTCTTTCTACAATTTACCCATCGACAACATGGTTGAAATTATCGACAACGCCATCATCAATGGATACAGCGTAGCGTGGGATGGTGACGTTAGTGAATCTGGTTTTTCTTCGTCAAAGGGGATTGCGGTTCTGCCCAAAGATGCTGCCAGTCGCGAGTATTTAAAGCGTCCAGTGGAACAGGTGGATGTGGATCAAGAAATGCGACAGGAAACCTTTATGAAGTATTCCACTACGGATGATCACTTGATGCACCTGGTTGGGATTTCGAGAGATTCCGATGGCAATAAATATTACGTGATCAAAAAC